>JAEZQS010000010.1 GCA_023412995.1 Pseudomonadota bacterium | reverse complement strand
GCCCTGAACGGCGCCGCGGCGCTGCGCCGCCCCGGTGCGCCTGCCGACCGGCGCGCCGGAGTGTGTCGCAGTGCCCACGGGGCCTTCGCGCGCGCGGTGTAAGATGCCGGCCTGCGGCCGTGGGCCGGCGGGGGAACCACCATGAGCAGCATCGATTTCACCTCCTACCTCAAGCTGATGACGCACAAGAAGGCGTCGGACCTGTTCATCACAGCCGGCGTTGCGCCATCGATGAAGGTGAACGGGCGCATCGCGCCGATCACCCAGAACGCGCTGACGCCGCAGCAGTCGCGCGACATGGTGCTGAACGTGATGACGCCCTCGCAGCGCGAGGAGTTCGAGAAGACGCACGAGTGCCAGTTCGCCATCAGCGTCACCGGCGTCGGCCGCTTCCGCGTGTCGTGCTTCTACCAGCGCAACTGCGTCGGCATGGTGCTGCGGCGGATCGAGACGCGCATCCCGACGATCGAGGAGCTGAGCCTGCCGGCAGTGATCAAGTCGCTGGCGATGACCAAGCGCGGCATCATCATCTTCGTCGGCGCCACCGGCACCGGCAAGTCGACCTCGCTGGCGGCGATGATCGGCTACCGCAACCTCAATTCGACTGGCCACATCATCACGATCGAGGATCCGATCGAGTACGTGCACAAGCACGAGGGCTGCATCGTCACCCAGCGCGAGCTGGGCATCGACACCGACACGTGGGAGAACGCGCTCAAGAACACCCTGCGCCAGGCGCCGGACGTCATCATGATCGGTGAGGTGCGCACGCGCGAGACGATGGAGCACGCGATCAACTTCTCCGAAACCGGCCACCTCTGCCTGTGCACGCTGCATGCGAACAACGCCAACCAGGCGATGGACCGCATCATCCACTTCTTCCCCTCCGACCGCCGCGAGCAGCTCTTCATGGACCTCTCGCTCAACCTCAAGGGCGTGGTCGCGCAGCAGCTGATCCCGACCCCGGACGGCAAGGCGCGGCGCGTGGCGATGGAGGTGATGCTCGGCACCCCGCTGGTGCAGGACTACATCCGCCAGGGCGAGATCCACAAGCTGAAGGACGTGATGAAGGAGTCGACCAACCTCGGCATGCGCACCTTCGACCAGAGCCTGTTCGAGCTGTACCAGGCGGGCGAGATCAGCTACGAGGACGCGCTGCGGCACGCCGATTCGGCCAACGAGGTCCGCCTGCGCATCAAGCTCGCCCAGGGCGGCGACGCCCACACCCTGAGCCAGGGGCTCGACGGGGTCGAACTGGTCGAGACGTGAGAGGGAGCGCAGGGAATGGGGAATGGAGAATGGGGAATGGTCTGAAGCCGGAGCATCGGGCACCCGGCAGCGAACCGGGTCCCGACGATTTCGGCGCGAACCATTCCCTATTCCCCATTCCCCATTCCCGGGCGTTGCAGCGGCTGCGCCGCACCTGGGAGACGCTGGGGCGGGACGATCCCCTGTGGGCGGTGCTCTCGCACGCCGAAAAGCGCGGCAGGCGCTGGGACGCCGCCGAGTTCCTTGCCACCGGCCAGGTCGAGATCGAGGCGCAACTGGCCCTGCTGGCAGCCGACGGACTGCCGGCGGCGCGTGCGCTGGCACTGGATTTCGGTTGTGGCGCCGGCCGCCTCTCGCGTGCGCTGGCGGCGCATTTCGAGCACGTGATCGGCATCGACGTGTCCGCCAGCATGGTCAGGACGGCGCGCGAGCTCAACGCCGGCGTCGACAACATCGCGTTTCGCGAAAACGCCTCGCCGCGGCTGGAGGGCATTGCCGACGCCAGCGTCGATTTCCTCTTTTCGCACATCACCCTGCAGCACATCCCGCCGCGGCTGGCGGCCGGTTACGTCGACGAATTCCTGCGCGTCCTCGCCCCGGGCGGAGCGGCGGTGTTCCAGTTCGTCACCGGGGTCGACGAATCGCTGCGCGGCCGCCTGTTCGCGCTGGCCTCCAACCGCTGGCTGAATCCGCTGCGACGCCTCCTCTGGCGGCGCCGCGCCGTGTTCGAGATGCACGTGCTGCCCGAGGACGACCTGCTCGCGCGACTCGCCCTGCACAAGTCGCTGCGGCTGGTGCGCGCACAGGACGACGCCTCCGCCGGGCCGGGCTGGCGTGGCCGGCGCTGGGTCGTGACCCGCGCTGGCGAGGTACCGCAGCGCATCCCCACCGATGGCGGCATGCTCTACGCCCATGCCAGCGACGCGCACATCGGCGCGCCGCTGCTGGCCGGCAGCGCGCACGAGCCGCAGGTCGCGCGCGCGCTGTGCGAGTCCCTCCGGCCAGGCGACGTCGCGCTCGACATCGGCGCCAACATCGGCAGCCTGACGCTGCTTGCCGCGAGTCGGGTGGGACCGCGCGGCCGCGTGTTCGCGGTCGAGCCGATCGCACGCAACCGCGAGCTGCTGGCGCGCTCGCTGCAGGCCAGTGGCCATGCGCAGGTGGCGATCATCGCCGCGGCGGCAAGCGACCATGCCGGCACGCTCACGCTGTGCACGCATCCGGATACCTCCAACAGCGCCACGCCGGCCGCGGCGGGCGAGCGCCTGCGCGCGCCGGGCGGGCGCAGGGAAGTGGTGCGCACGGTCGCGCTGGACGAGGTGCTGCCGCCGCTGGCGCGGCTGGACCTGGTGAAGATCGACGTCGAGGGCATGGAACCCCTGGCGCTGCGTGGACTCGAGCGGACGCTCGCGCGGTTCCGCCCGGTGCTGCTGAGCGAATTCCACCCGTGGGCCATTGCGCGTGCCAGCGGCATCGAAGCGGGCGAGTACCTCGCCTGGCTGCGCCGCTTCTATCCGGCCATCACGATCCTGCACCGCGACGGCCGCCGCGAGCGCTGCGTGGAGCCCGCGCATGTCCTGCAGGCTTGGCGCCTCGCCAACGAGCACGCCGGCCTCGGCGACCGGCTGCACCTGGACCTGCTGCTGGGCGACGGCGCCTAGGCGCCGGCCCAGGCGGCCGTTCTAGCCGAGCAGCTCCAGCAGGGCGGCCATCCGCACGAACACGCCGTTGGCGACCTGTTCCAGCACCACCGAGCGCGGTCCGTCGGCGACATCCGGCGCAATCTCGATGCCGCGGTTCATCGGCCCCGGGTGCATCACGATGGCCGTGGCG
>JAEZQS010000290.1 GCA_023412995.1 Pseudomonadota bacterium | reverse complement strand
GCGGAACCGCGCGCGCGGCGCGTGGCGCAGGCGGCGGTACCGACCGTTCCCGCCATCGACGTCCCGGAGGCAGCGCCCGCGCCGATCGACCGCGCTGCCGTACTCGAGGCGATCGCGCGGGGCAAGGCGCGCCGGGCGGCGCGACCCCCGGCGGCGCCGCGATGAAGCCGGCCGAAGTCGCCGAGGTGTTCCGGCGGCTGCGCGAACTCGATCCGCGTCCCACGACCGATCTGGACTACACGACGCCGTTCGAATTGCTGGTGGCCGTGATCCTGTCGGCCCAGTCCACCGACGCGGGCGTCAACAAGGCCACTCGCACGCTCTTCCCGCTGGCCAATACGCCCGCAGCGATCCTCGCGCTGGGCGAGGAAGGCCTCAAGGCGCGCATCGCGAGCATCGGCCTCTACAACACCAAGGCGAAGAACATCCTCGCCACCTGCCGCCTGCTGCTCGAACGCCATGCTGGCGACGTGCCGCGCACGCGCGAGGAACTGGAGGCGTTGCCGGGCGTCGGCCGCAAGACCGCCAACGTGGTGCTCAACACCGCCTTCGGCGAGGAGACCATCGCCGTCGACACGCACATCTTCCGCGTCGCCAACCGCACCGGCCTGGCACGCGGCACGACCGTGAGGGCAGTGGAGGACCGGCTCGCGCGCGTGGTGCCGCCGGAGTTCCGCCGCGACGCACACCACTGGCTGATCCTGCACGGGCGCTACACCTGCAAGGCACGTCGTCCCGAATGCCCGCGCTGCGTCATCAACGACCTGTGTCGCTATCGCCACAAGACGACCACGCCGGTTGCGCCTCGCCCGTAGCCGCCGCGTTGTAACCGTTCCGTCACCCCGACCGGCGACACTGCGCCCCATCGCAGCCCGCCCCCGGGGGAAACCCGATGAAAACCCGCATCCTCGCTACCGCCATCCTGGCCTGCATGGCCACCACCGATGCACTGGCATACGACCTGCTCGGCGACTGGCCGGTCCGCTACAAGACCGCCGCCGGCTACGAATTCGGCGTCAAGGGCCTGTACCAGTACGACGTCAACCGGTTCTCCGGCGATTCCACCCACCCGCTGACGAGTGCCGACCTGTTCCCCGACGCCAATGCCTGGCGCCGCAAGGAGTTCGATTTCTACGGCAAGACGCCGTGGGGCCTGGACTTCCAGGTCGGCTACGACTTCACCTACTCGCGCGGCACCAGCGCCGGCTGGGTGGACAACTTCGTGCGATACACGACCCCTTCGGCAGGAGCGTTCCGGATCGGGCAGTTCAAGACCCCGGTCGGCTGGGACGAGGCGAACATCAGTTCCAGCGCCACCACCTTCATGGAACGCGCGCTGCCGGTGCAGGCGGCGGCGGCCGGACGCCGCCTCGGCGTGGAATGGACCTACACCGGGCTGCCCGGCTGGGTGCTCAACGCCGCCTGGTTCGACGGCGGCGATCTCAACGGCGACAACGACGGCCACGGACCCGCTGCCCGCGTGGCCTGGGCGCCCGTCAACGACCAGCCCGAAGGCGCCGCCAGCGAGGCGCGCGTGCTGCACCTCGGCGTCGCCGCTTCGCGCGAGGACCGCGACGGCACCACCGATGGCCGCGGTACCTACTTCCCGCCAACGGCGCGCTTTCGCGCGCGGCCGGAGGCGAACCTCGGCAGCACGCGCCTGGTCGACACCGGCAACCTCGCCAACCCGGGCACGATCGACCGCCTCGGGGTCGAGGCGGCGTGGATCCGCGGCCCATGGCTGGTGCAGGCCGAATACCTCACCTTCGGCGCCTCGCCGGCAGGGCAGCCCGACTTCAGCGGCAACGGCTGCTACGTCGCAGGCTCGTGGGTGCTGACCGGCGAGAGCCGCCCCTACCGCAATGGCTCGATCGGCAACGTGCGGCCGGCGGGTGCCCTCGGCGCGTTCGAACTGGCCCTGCGCTACAGCGCGATCGACCTCGACGATGGCCCGGTGCGCGGCGGCAGGCAGCACGACTGGACGCTGGGCGCCAACTGGTATCTCGGGCAGCACTTCAAGCTGCAGGCGAACTACGTGCGCGCCAGCAGCGAGAAATACTATGGGGGCAGCATCGGCGCGCCGGTCGCCATCGACCCGCGCATTTTCGAACTGCGCGCGCAGGCCTCCTTCTGAAGCACCCGTACGCGCGACGGCGCGGCGCTCCGGCGGGCCGTCACGCCGGCCCCGGCGCCGGCGTGCGTCCGCCCGGCGCGGGCGGCTGCAACACGTCCGCCAGCGAGTAGAACCCCGCGGGCTGCTCCGCCAGCCAGCACGCGGCGGCGAGCGCGCCGCGGGCGAAGATGGCGCGGTCGGTGGCGCGGTGGGTGAATTCGAGCCGCTCGCCGTCGGCAGCGAAGACGACGGTGTGCTCGCCAGCCACGTCGCCGACGCGCAGGGAGGCGAATGCGGTCGCGCCCGCGGTGGCGTCCATGCCGGTGTCGTGCGGCATGCGCGCCACCGCCTCGAACGCCTGCCCGCGGGCGGCAGCGATGCCGCGGCCGAGAGCCAGCGCCGTGCCGGACGGCGCATCGCGCTTGCCGCGGTGGTGCGTTTCGACGATGCCCGAGTCCCAGCGCGGAAGCAGCCGCGCCGCCTCCCCGACCAGGCGCGCAAGCACCGCCACCCCAAGGCTGAAGTTCGCGCTCCACAGCACCGGGATCGCCTGCGCCGCGGCCTGCATCGCCTCCTGCTGCACGTCGGAAAGGCCGGTGGTGCCGCTGACGAACGCGAACCGGCGCTCGAGCGCCAGCGACAAGCCGCCATCGAAGCCGTCCGCGCGGCTGAAATCCACCAGCACCTGCACCGGGGAGGCCGGCGCCAGCGTCGCCGCCAGCCGCACGCTGCCGTCGGCATTCGCCGGTTCGCCCACGGCGGGCGAGCCCGGGCGCACCAGCGCGGCCGCGAGCACGCACTCGCGGGAGGCCGCCACCTGCTCGCGCAGCGCCTGGCCCATGCGCCCGGAGGCTCCGCGGAGCGCAATGGCCACCGGCATCGTCATGCGTACCTCGCAGCGGGATCGGAGCGGCGATGGTAGCCCAGGCCCGGGCCCGCTTCCGGAGTCCGCAGGACCGGCCACGGCGAAGCCGGGCGAACGCCGCGTGGCGATCGGCGGCGCACGGGCAGGAACAGATCGGATCGCACCGGGTTGGATCGCTGGACGGGCTTGCCGCCGCTCAGGATGTCACGCGGTCCCAGAATCGCTTCACGCCATCCAGCCAGCCGCTGTTGCGCGGCGAGTGGGCAGCCGCTTCCTCGCCTTCGAATGTCGCCTCGAAGCGCTGCAGCAGGTCGCGCTGCGCAGCGGTGAGGCGGATCGGCGTCTCGACGACCGCGCGACACAGGAGGTCGCCCGTGCGCCCGCTGCGTACCGACTTGACGCCCTTGCCACGCAGGCGGAACAGCTTGCCGGTCTGGGTCTCGGGAGGGATCTCGAGCGCGGCCTCGCCTTCGAGTGTGGGCACGCGCAGCGTCGCCCCCAGCGCCGCCTGGGCGAAGCGCAGCGGGATCTCGCAGTGCAGGTCGTCGCCCTCGCGCTGGAAGATCGCATGCTCGCGCACGCGTACCTCGACGTACAGGTCGCCCGGCACCGTGCCCGCCGGGCCCGCCTCGCCCTGGCCGGCGAGGCGGATGCGATCGCCGGAATCGACCCCGGCCGGGATGCGCACCGAAAGCGTCCGCTCGTCGTGCACGCGACCGTCGCCGCGGCATTCCCCGCACGGGTTGGCGATGACCGAGCCGGCACCTGCGCAATGCGGGCAGACCTGCTGGATCGAGAAGATGCCGTTCTGCATCCGCACGCGGCCCTGCCCGCGGCAGGTGGTGCAGATGGACGTGCGGCCGTCGGCCGAGCCGCTGCCCTTGCAGCCGCCGCATTCGACCAGGGTCGGCACCTCGATCGACTTCTCGATGCCGAATACCGCTTCCTCGAGGTCCAGCTCGAGCAGGTAGCGCAGGTCCGAACCACGGCGCGCGCGCGTGCGCCCGCCGCCCATGCCGAAGATGTCGGAAAAGATGTCGCCGAAGATGTCGCCGACGTCGCCGTTGAAGCCACCGCCGCGCCCGTGCTCGAACGCGGCATGCCCGTGCTGGTCGTACAGCGCGCGCTTGCTGCGGTCGGACAGCACCTCGTAGGCTTCCTTGGCTTCCTTGAAGCGCTCCTGCGCCGCCGGATCGTCCGGGCAACGGTCGGGGTGGCACTTCATGGCCAGCCGGCGGAACGCCTTCTTGAGGTCTTCCTCGCTGGCGCTGCGTTCGACCGCGAGGACTTCGTAGTAGCAGCGTTTGCTCATGGCAGGCGAGGAAGGCGGAAAGCGCGCGGAACGCCGCCGACGATGGCGCGGCGGAGCCTGTCGATCGCGGTGGGTGGAAATGGGTTCATGGCGTCACCTGGGGCCGCGGCAATCCGGCGCGCCAGCCCGGCGGGAATGGAAACGGTGACATGGGGCCGGCGCGCTTTCCTGCCGCCGGCACCGGGCCGTGTCGCCGGGATGGCTACTTCTGCTCGTCCTTGACTTCGGTGAATTCGGCGTCGACCACGTCATCGTTCGGCGCCGCGCCCGCGCCGCCGCCTGCCGCGCCCGCGCCTGCGC
>JAEZQS010000256.1 GCA_023412995.1 Pseudomonadota bacterium | reverse complement strand
GGCGACGGAGTCGGCAGGCCGTCCGGCCCTCGCCGGCAAGCCCGAGCCGCGCCTGGCGCCGGCGCGTGACTACGCGACGCAGCCCTCGACGATCGACCGCAGCAGCGGCGTGCCCGAGGTGGCGGATTTCCCCGACCTTACGTTCCCGCCGCTGGAGCGCGGGCGCCTGCGCAACGGCATCGAAGTGGTGCTGGCGCGGCGCGACGCGATCCCCGTCGTGCAGGTGCAGTTGCTGTTCGACGCCGGCTACGCCTCCGACCAGGGGCGCAAGCTCGGCACCTCGGCCTTCACGATGGCGATGCTGGACGAAGGCACGCAGGAACTCGACTCGCTCGAGATCGCGCGCCGCACCGAGCGGCTGGGCGCGACCCTCTCCGCCGGCTCCGGGCTGGACAGTTCCAGCGTCCACCTGGGCGCGCTGCGTTCGCAGCTTGCGCCCTCGCTCGCCCTGTTTGCCGACGTGGTGCGCAACCCGGCCTTCCGCGACGAGGACATCGCGCGGGTGCGCGGCCAGTGGCTTGCCGGCATCGCGCAGGAAAAGACCCAGCCCACCGGCCTCGCGCTGCGCACCCTGCCGCCGCTCCTCTACGGCAAGGGGCATGCCTATGCCATCCCGTTCACCGGCTCGGGCACCGCCGAATCGATCCAGTCGCTGACGGTGGCGGACCTGCGCACGTACGCGCGCGACGTGCTGCGGCCCGACAACGCCACCGTGCTGGTGGCGGGCGACACGACGCTGGCCGAAATCACCGCGGCGCTCGACGCGGTGCTCGGCGACTGGCAGGCGCCGGCGACGCCGTTGCCGAAGAAGAACATCGCCCACGTGGATGCGCCGGCGGCGCCGCGCGTGTACCTGATGGACAAGCCGGCCGCGCAGCAGTCGCTGATCCTCGCCGGCGTGGTGGCCCCATCGACCAAGGCGCCCGACAACCTGCAGATCCAGACCATGAACGGCGCCTTCGGCGGCACCTTCACCTCGCGGCTCAACATGAACCTGCGCGAGGACAAGCACTGGGCCTACGGCGCCTTCAGCTTCCTGCAGAACGCGATCGGCCAGCGCCCGTTCCTGCTCTACGCGCCGGTGCAGACCGACAAGACCGCCGAGTCGCTGGCGGAGATACTGCGCGAAGCGCGCGAGGTCGTCGGCCCGCGCCCGCTCACCCACGCGGAGATCGCCCGCATCAAGGCCGGCGATGTGCGCAGCATGCCCGGCGAATACCAGACCACCAGTTCGGTACTCGCCGCCATGACCGGCATCGTGCTGTACGACCGCCCGGACGATTACGTGCAGACGCTGAAGTCGCGCATCGAGGCGCAGACCGACGCCGCCGTGCAGGCCGCTGCCAGCGAGGTCATCCGACCCGATGCCCTCACCTGGATCGTCGTCGGCGACCTCGGCAGGATCGAGCCCGCGGTCCGCAAGCTCGCCATCGGCGAGGTGCAGGTGATCGACGCGGACGGCAAGGTCGTGCGCTGAGGCATGGGAAGGCGGACGAGCGGCGAGGGCGCGCCGTGCACGGCGCAGTCAGCCGCGCCGCGCTAGGATGCAGGCCCCGAACGGAGCACGCCATGAGACCGCTGCCATTCGTCCTCGCCCTGTCACTGCCGCTTGGTGCCTGCAGCTGGGGCATCGCGCTCGATTCGGGCGGGAACAAGGTACGCACTGCCTGGGACGGCAACGTGTCCGGCTGCCGCGACCGCGGCACCGTCACCGTTTCGGTGCTGGACCACGTCGGTCCGCTCGATCGCAGTGGCCTCAAGGTACGTGACGAGCTGGAAGTGATGGCGCGCAACGAAGCCGCCGGACTCGGCGCCGACACCATCCGCCCGCTGGGCGAGCCACGCGACGGCGAACAGTCCTGGGCGGCCTACCTCTGCGGCCCCGCCGCCACCCACCGCCCGCCGACGCGGGTGGAGCAGAAGAACGAGGACGGCAGCGTGGAGACGTTTCCGATCAAGGGGGGGTAAGGCGGGGGCTGGGATCTAGGGGCTCGGGGCCAGGATCCAGGGGCAGAGGGCAAGGGCTGGAAGCATGGTTCTTGGACTGCACAGACGCCACGGCAGACGCCCAGCGGGCACGCCGCCGTTTTCCCTAGTCCCTAACCCCTAGACCCTCCAAGCCCTACTGCTCCACGCCCGTCAGCCATGCCGTGCGGATGAGGCGGCCGCACACGGCGGAGGGGTGGCCCGATTCGCTGGTGTGCGACTCGCGCGCGATGATGCCGTACCAGCTGCGGCTGGCGTCGATCCACGGATAGAAGCCGAACGCGCCGGAGCTGCTGAAGGCGCCGTCGCCGTGCACGGGATCGTCTTCCACCCAGTGGCCGAGCGAGTAGTGCCAGCTCTCGTCGATCATGGGCGAGTAGTCGGCGCTGGCACAGGTGGCCGGATTGGTGCACACCGCGTGCGTGCCGAGCTGCTGCCCGAGCAGCAGGTCGCCACTCAGGAGGTGGCGCAGGAAGTTGCCGTAGTCGTCGGCGTTGACGACGATGCCGCCAGCCAGCTGCGGCTGCGAGTAGCGGAAGCTGTAACCGCCGATCACCGACTGGATCTCGTCCGCCAGTTCATCGTCGTCGAGGTCGCCCAGCCCGAGCAGCACCGCGTGCTTCTGCATGTGGCCGCTGCCGTAGAAGAAGCGGCCATCCTCGGACGGGGTGTAGTCGCCGTTGTCGCCTTCTTCGAGGCAGTCCTCGACGGTGTCGGCAAACGGGCACGAGGGCGGAATGAAGCTCACGTAGCCCGAGCGGAAGGTGAGGAAGTCGATGTCCGCCTGGCTCAGCACGCCCTGCTGGCGTTGCACGACGTAGGCGGCGTACACCCACTTCGATGCCGAGGCGATGTTCAACTGCGTGTTGCGGTCCGGCGCGAGGAACCCTTCCGAGCCGGAGGCGGCACGCTCGTTGACATCGCCGATCTCCCAGTAGAAGGGTTCGATGGCGTTGCACTCGTCCGCGTGTTCGGCCGTGCGCTCGGCGGCGTCGGTGCGCTGGGCCAGCGGCACGTCGGGCAGGGTGCCGCCGTTGAGCAGGATGGCGGGATAGCGGTGGCGCGAATGCCCCTGCGGCAGGCGTGAGGCCGCCTGCGCCTGCCGTGCGCGGGCGCGGGTTGGCGCCAGCGCTGCGTCGATCGGCGCGATCGCGAGCGGGCGCGCATGAAGCGAGTGAGAGGGCGTTCGCAGCGTGGCCTTCGGCCGCGGACGCACCAGGCTGTCGAATGGCGCCACCTCGGCGTCCGGATCGAAGCGGCAACTGTCGGTCCCTTCGTCTCCCGCCAGCGCCTCGCAGCGCTGCTGCAGGTCGGCGACGTCTGGCTGCGCGGCGCCGTCCTTCCATTCGCGCAGCGCTTCCCAGCCCGCCAGCGCCTCGGCTTGCGTGAATCCGCAATGGGTGGGGGCGTCCTCGGCGACGATGGCGATCGTCGCCTGGTCCGCCGGCAGCGCCGCGCGCACGAACTCCTGATTGGACGGGATCACCAGCTGGTCCTGGCTGGTATGCATCGACAGCACCCTCGCGTCGCCGACGTCGCCGAGGAAATCGGACGCCTGGCGCAGGCGCAAGGCCGCCTGCGGGTCGGCGCTGATGCGCGCGATCGCCGCGTCGATGCCGGCATCGCTGCCGTAGTCGACGCCGGTGGTGGTGAACGGGTTGGCGCCGCCGAGCTTGTCCGGCGCGCGCACCAGGTCGGCGGTGACGTAGATCGCATACGCCATGTTGGTGAGGAAGAACTCCTCGTCCGTGATGTGCGCGAACGCCATCAGGCGGTCGAGCCGCTGCTGCATCGCATCGTTGCGCAGGTACGGCGGCAGGTTGATGCCGGTGCACTGGTTGAGCGGCACCAGTGCCTCGGCGAGGGTCACCTGGTCACTGAAATCGCCGAGGTCGGCCGGAATGCGATCGAGGTTCACCGCCCACGGCAGCGGCTCGTCGCCGGTGGGCAGGTCGCCGGCGTTCTCGCACACGACGTCGTAGGCGAGGCGTAGGTCGATCGCGGTATCCCACGCGCGCGAACCGGCGGCAGCGGGGCAGAGGGCATAGACACCCTTCACCGGCGGCAACCCGCGCGCTTCGGCCAGCTTCAGCGCGATCAGTCCGCCGAGCGAGCCGCCGAACGGCACGATCTCGCCCGGCGCCCCCGCCAGCTCGCCGAAGCGCTGCAACAGCTCGCGGTTGTCGGCGACCGCGGTGAACATCGCCCAGCCCATCTGCCGGTAGCTGGTGGCGGCGACGGCATAGCCTTCCGCCAGCTGCACGTCGGCCAGTGGCCCAAGGCCCGGGGGATCGTCCGGCACGCTGAAATCCAGGCCATGCTCGTACAGCACCACGGCGTCGCCCGCCTGCCAGCCATCCGGCACGGCAATGTGGTACCAGGCGCCCGAGGGCAGCGTGCCGGTGTATTCCTGCATGCCGGCGCGCGCGGGCGCTGCCGACAGCAGGCAAAACAGGGCTGGAACGGCAACGAGCCAGCGCAGCATCGGGACATCCTCCATCGGGGTCGCGTCGTCGGCGCAGCATAGTGGCCCGGGCATGTACGCATGCTGTGCAGGACGCCGCCACGCGGCATCCGCCAGCATCGCTCACCCGCGCCCGCCGCCGCGGACGGGCAGGTAGAATCTCCCACCATGCCCGATCCCGCTTCCGCGCGCCCGCGCCGCCCGCTGCTGGCCCTGCTTGGCCGCACCCTCGAAGGCGTGCTGCAGCGCGTCCTCGCGCTCGACCCCGACAGCGCTGCCCGCGTGGCCGCGCTCGAAGGTTGCGCGGTGGTTGCCACGCTCGGCGACGCCTTGCCCTCGCTGCGCCTGCGGGTCGAACGCGGACGCCTGCGGGT
>JAEZQS010000229.1 GCA_023412995.1 Pseudomonadota bacterium | reverse complement strand
GCCGGAAGCCCTGCTCGCAGGTGAAGCGCGCGCGTGGCCATTCGCCGATCCAGGAACCGGCGCGGGCACCGAGGAACAGCACGCGCGCATCCGGCGCCGCCGCGGCGAGCGGCGGCGCCGCCGCGCGGAACAGCGTCTGCAGCAGATCCCCGGTGCTCAGCGCAGGCACCCCGACGCCTGCATCAGGGCTGGCGCTTCAGCAGCGCTGCCAGTCCCGCGAACGGGTTGCCGGTCGCCGGCGCCGCGGCCGCGTCCTCTGCCGTCCCCGCGACATGGTCGATGTAGCGCGAATGCTCGTTGTCGTGGCAGTACAGGCACAGCAGCTCCCAGTTGCTGCCATCGGGCGGATTGCAGTCGTGGTCGTGGTTGCGGTGGTGCACCGTGAGTTCAGACAGGTTCGCCCGCGTGAACTCGCGCGCGCAGCGCCCGCACACCCACGGATACATCGCGAGCGCCCGTTCGCGGTAGCCGTGGCCGCGCTGCTCGGCGGCGCGCCGGGCTTCGGCGACGACGCGGTCGAGCCTGGCGTGGTCGATGCGTCCGCCGGCCACCTCAGGCCACCTTGCGGCCCTTGCCGCCCTTGGCCGGCGCTTCGCCAGTCCCGTTACCCCTGGGCTTGCCGCCCCTGGCCTCGTCTTTGCCCGGCGCCTTGCGCGGCTCCTGCTCGGAGCCGCCGTTCGAGCCGCGCGAGCGCAGCCAGGCAGCGTATTCGTCGAGGTCGCCCTTGAACTCCTCCACCTTGCCGTCGGCGACGCGCCAGAAGGTGTCGCACACCAGGCCCGTCAGGTGGCGATCGTGCGAGACCAGCACGATGGCGCCGTCGAAGTCGCTGAGCGCCTCGGCCAGTGCCTCGCGCATCTCGAGGTCGAGATGGTTGGTCGGTTCGTCCAGCAGCAGCACGTTGGGCTTCCTCCACGCGATCAGCGCCAGCGCGAGGCGCGCGCGCTCGCCGCCGGAAAACCCGTCGATGACCTCGAAGGCGCGGTCGCCGGGAAAGTTCCAGCGGCCGAGGAAGTCGCGGAACTCCTGCGTCGTGACGCCGGGTGCGATGTCGCGCAGGTGGTCGATCGGCGTCTGCCCCTCGTGCAGCGACTCCACCGTGTGCTGGGCGAAATAGCCAAGCACGAGGTCGGGATGCGCCATGCGCTCGCCGCCCAGCAGCGGCAGCTCGCCGACGAGGGTCTTCACGAGGGTGGACTTGCCGGCGCCGTTGGGCCCGAGCAGGCCGATGCGGTCGCCCGCCTCGAGGCCGAACTTCACCTTGCGCAGGATCGTCACGTGGTCGCCTTCTTCCGCGATCTCGTGGTCGGACGGGCCGGCATGCGCGTTGCCTGACAGCCCGTAACCTGCCTCGACGTGGTCCAGTCGCAGCAGGGAGTGCGGCAGGCGCGCCGGCTCGGCAAACGTGATGCGGATCTGGCGCTCGGCGCGCACCGCCTCGGTACCACTGAGCTTGGCCAGGCGCTTGACCCGCGACTGCGCCTGCTTCGCCTTGCTCGCCTTGGCCTTGAAGCGGGCGATGAAGGCCTCGAGGTGCGCGCGCTCGGCCTGCTCCTTCTCGAACGCGACCTGCTGCTGGCGCAGGTGCTCGGCGCGCTGGTGCTCGAAGCTGGTGTAGTCGCCGCTGTAGAGCTTCGCGCGCTGTTCGTGCAGGTGCAGCGTGTGCGTGCACAGGCCGTCGAGGAACTCGCGGTCGTGCGAGATCATCAGCAGCATGCCGGGGTATTTCTGCAGCCACTGCTCCAGCCACAGCACGGCATCGAGGTCGAGGTGGTTGGTGGGCTCGTCGAGCAGCAGCAGGTCGGAAGGCTTCATCAGCGCACGCGCGAGATTGAGGCGCACGCGCCAGCCGCCGGAGAACTCGGCCACCGCCATGCGGTGCGTGTCGGGCTTGAAACCGAGGCCATGCAGCAGCCGCCCGGCACGGGCCTGCGCGTCGTAGCCGTTGATCTCGGCCAGCTTCTGGTGCGCGGCCGCGACGCCGTCCCAGTCCTCCGCCGCCGTCGCGGCGGCTTCGGCCTGCAGTACGTCGTGCACCTCGTCGTCGCCGGACACCACGAAATCGATCGCGGCATCGGGCAGCGACGGCGTTTCCTGCGCGACGCTCGCGATGCGCAGGCGGTTGGGGAGGTCGAGGTCGCCCTTGTCCGGTTCCACCTCGCCCATGATCGCGGCGAACAGGCTGGTCTTGCCGCAGCCGTTGCGGCCGACCACGCCCACGCGCGAACCCGCGTGCAGCGCGAGGTCGATGTCGGACAGCAGCAGGCGCTCGCCGCGACGCAAGGCGAAGTTCCGGAAGGCGATCATGGAGTTGCCGGTATTTCGGGGACGCCTAGTGTAGCCGACGGGACGCGGCGGTTGCCGTGTTGCCGGCCACATCGGGCGCTGCTGTCCCGGCTGGAACCGCCGCCATCGAGCGGCGCAGCGTGCGCCGCACGGCCTCAGCCGCGATGGCGTATGCCCGCGCGGATACCCTGCCGGCGTGCGCCGGCGATGGCGAGCAGCAGGCCCAGCAGCAGCAGCGCGAGCGGCGCCCGCACCGGCACGGCCTGGGCCTGGGCACCCTGGCAG
>JAEZQS010000135.1 GCA_023412995.1 Pseudomonadota bacterium | reverse complement strand
GGCCGCCAGCGAAGCGGCAACGACGACCGTCGAGGAGAAGGGCGAAGGCGCCGCCCTGCCGCGCGTGTCGGTGTCGACCTGCGCGCCGCGAGATCCTGCCGGCGAAAGCTATTTCGAACTGATGCGCGAGCGCGCACGCGTGCTGACCGCAGCCTCGCCTGCCGGCATCCGCGGCTACTACGCCGACAGCCTGCGCCAGGACCCGGCGTTCGACACCCTCGCCAACCGCTACGGCTATGCGCTGGCGCTGGTGCGCGCGGGCCAACCGGGCGACGCCGTGGTGCAACTGCGACCGCTGGTGGAGCGCGAGCCGTCCTCGGCCGTGCTGCGGCTCGCCCTCGCGCACGCGCAGGACCAGGCCGGGTCGAAGGCGGAAGCCCTCGCAACCTACCGGCAGCTCGAGCGCGACTTCCCCGGCAACCGCTCGGTCGCCCTGACCTACGCCGATGCGCTGCTCGCGCGCACCGATGTTGCCCATGCGCAACAGGCGCTCGCATTGCTGCGCCCGCTGGTCGAGCGCCGTCCCGACGACCCCGAACTGCAGCGCAGCTACGGCCGCGCCAACCAGCTCGCCGGCGACACGGTGCGGGCCGCCGAGGCCTATGCCGAAGCGGCCTGGCTGACGGGCCATGCCGAAGACGCCCTGGCGCAGCTCAAGGCGCTATCGAAGCAGTCCGACCTCAGCTACTACCAGCGCAGCCGCATCGATGCGCGCATCACCCAATTGACCCCCGCGGTGCTGGAGCGGCGCAAGCGCGAGGGCGTGCCCGAGCCCGATTCCCTCACCCCCGCGTTCGCCTGCTGCCAGCGCCACTGACGCACCGGGCAGCGCTGTCACGCGCCTGTAACATGCAGCCGCTGGAATGGCGCCGTCATGCCCCGGCCATCGCGGTGACTCCTTGCACAAGCGCATCCTGATCGTCGAAGACGAAGCGGCCATCCGCGACATGGTGGCATTCGCCCTGCGCAAGGACGGCATGCTGCCCGTGCACGCCGCCGACGCACGCGAGGCACAACACGCCATCGCCGCCCAGGTGCCCGATCTCATCCTGCTCGACTGGATGCTGCCGGGGATGAGCGGGATCGAGTTCGCGCGGCGCCTGCGGCGGGAGGAACTGACCCGCGAAGTTCCGATCATCATGCTGACCGCGCGCGGCGAGGAAAGCGACCGCGTCGGCGGGCTGGATGCAGGCGTCGACGATTACGTCGTCAAGCCGTTCTCCACCCGCGAGCTGATGGCGCGCATCCGTGCGGTCATGCGCCGCACCAGCGGCGAGGACGACCAGGGCGTGGTGGAACTGGGAGGCCTGCGCATCGACGGTGCGGCCCACCGCGTCTCGCACGAGGGCCAGCCACTGCAGCTCGGGCCGACCGAATACCGCCTGCTGCATTTCTTCCTCACCCACCCCGAGCGCGTGTACACCCGCGGGCAGCTGCTCGACCACGTGTGGGGTGGAGGGGTGTACGTCGAAGAGCGCACCGTCGACGTGCACATCCGGCGCCTACGCCAGGTGCTGGAGCCGGTGGGCTGCGACGGCTTGGTGCAGACCGTGCGCGGGGCCGGCTACCGTTTCTCGACCACCCCGGCCTGAACCATGGATTCCGCGACGACACCTCGCCGCGCACGCGGCCGGCGCCAGCTGGTGCACCTGCTGCGCCTGTTCCGGCGCGCCGCGGCCGCGCTGCCCGATGGCATCGTGGCGCTCGACGCCAGCGACCGCGTGCAGTGGTGCAATGCCGCGGCGGGACGGCTGCTCGGCATCCAGTGGCCGCGTGATGCGGGCGCGCCGATCGCCGGACGGATGCCCCTGCCGGCGTTCACACGCTGGCTGGAGTCCGGCGCCGCGGAGCCGCTCGGCGAGCTGCAGTCGCCGGCCGACTGCAGCGTGCACCTGACGCTGCGCCTGATCCGCTACGCGCCCGGTGCCGCGCTGCTGGTGGCGCGCGACATCAGCCAGCTGATGCGCATCGAACAGGTACGCCGCGATTTCGTCGCAAACGTCTCGCACGAACTGCGTACGCCGCTGACCGTGGTGCACGGCTACCTCGACATGATCGAGCCTGGGGACGTCCCCGAATATGAGGCCATCCTGCACGAACTGCGCAACCAGTCGCGGCGCATGACGCAGATCGTGGAAGACCTGCTGACGCTCTCGCGGCTGGAGGCAAGCAACACCCTGCCGCAGGAACGCATCGGCATGCGTCCGCTGGTGGACGCGCTGCGGCGCGAGGCCGAGGCGCTGAGCCAGGGCGCGCACACAATCCAGGTGGAGTTCGATGGCGTGCACGACCTGTGCGGCTCAGCCAAGGAACTGCACAGCGCGTTTTCCAACCTGGTCAGCAACGCCGTGCGCTACACGCCACCCGGCGGGCGCATCACGTTGCAGTGGCGCAGCAGCGAGGCGGGCGCTCGCCTGGCGGTGAGCGACACGGGCCACGGCATCCCGGCTCAGCACCTGCCGCGGCTCACCGAACGCTTCTACCGGGTCTCGACCAGCCGCTCGCGCGAGTCGGGCGGCACCGGGCTCGGCCTGTCCATCGTCAAGCACGTGCTGCAGCTGCATGGCGCGCACCTGGAAATCACCAGCCAGGTCGGCGCCGGCAGCACCTTCGCCTGCGTGTTCGACCATGCACGCCTGCTGGCGCCCGTCGCGTAGGTGCGCTGCTGCGCGACCGCGGGATGGCGGGCCTCGACCGCGCATCGGATCAGGTGCCCCTGCCGCGGCATCGCTCCCCCGCTTCCGGTTTCGCCATCACGGCCCCATCTTGAACTGGCGCAGCCCGGCGATTTGTCCGATGCTGCCACTGCCTCCCGCCGATCCCGTTGCCGCCTGGCAACGCAACGGACCGCCCGATGAACCGCGACGTACGCCACGACCTCACGGACCCCTCGCTCTATCTCAATCGCGAGCTGGCCCAGCTGGAGTTCAACTTCCGCGTGCTGGCGCAGGCGCAGGACGCGCGCGTG
The DNA here is from genome assembly GCA_023412995.1 of Pseudomonadota bacterium. Lineage (GTDB taxonomy): Bacteria > Pseudomonadota > Gammaproteobacteria > Xanthomonadales > Rhodanobacteraceae > Dokdonella_A. The sequence goes on along the minus strand of JAEZQS010000135.1, from coordinate 19,885 downwards.
CCGCTGCTGGAGCGGATGCGATACCTCTGCATCGCCTGCACCAATCTCGACGAGTTCTTCGAAGTGCGCGTCGCGGTGCTGCGGGAACACTCCAGCCTGAGCGAGCTACGCCCCGGTCCAGACGCCATGCCGCCAGCCGAGGTGCTGGCACGCATCCGCGAACGTGCGCTGGCGCTGGTCAAGGCGCAGTACGACTTCTGGAATACCACGCTGCTCCCCGCCCTCGAGCAGGAAGACATCCGCTTTTCCAGCCGGGACCGCTGGACGGTCAAGCAGCGGCGCTGGCTGCAGGGCTATTTCCGCAACGAGATCCTGCCGGTGCTTTCCCCGCTCGGGCTCGATCCGGCGCATCCGTTCCCGCGCATCCTCAACAAGAGCCTCAACATCGCGGTGGTGCTCAAGGGGCGCGATGCGTTCGGGCGCGAGGGCCACATGGCGCTGGTGCGGGCGCCGCGCTCGCTGCCACGCATCGTCCGGCTTCCTGCCGAAGTGGCGCAGGCGAGCCATGACTTCGTGTTCCTCTCCAGCATCCTGCACGAATTCATGGACGAGCTGTTTCCGGGCATGCAGGTGAAGGGCTCGTACCAGTTCCGCGTCACCCGCAACAGCGAACTGTTCGTCGACGAGGACGAGGCCGACATTGCGCTCGCCTTGCGCGACGAACTCAAGGGGCGCGGCTACGCACGGCCGGTCCGGCTGGAAATCGCCGATGACTGCCCGCGCGCGATCGCCGACATGCTGGTGCAGAACTTCGAGCTGGCCGAGACCGATGTCTACCGCTGCGAGGGCCCGGTCAACGTCAATCGCATCAATGCGGTCTACGACCAGATCGACCGTCCCGACCTGAAGTTCGCGCCGTTCACGCCGCGCGTGCCTCCCGCACTGGCGGGCGAGCAGGGCCTGTTCGAAACCATTGGCGAACACGACATCCTGCTGCACCATCCGTTTGAATCCTTCAGTACGGTGGTCGAGCTCCTGCGCGATGCGAGCGTGGATCCGGACGTGCTGGCGATCAAGCAGACGCTCTACCGCGTCGGCAACGATTCGCCGCTGGTCGACCACCTGATCGAGGCGGCGCGCCAGGGCAAGGACGTCACGGTGGTGGTGGAACTGCGCGCGCGCTTCGACGAGGAAGCCAACCTGCGCCTTGCCAACCGCCTGCAGGAAGCCGGCATCCAAGTGGTGTACGGGGTGGTCGGGTACAAGACGCACGCGAAGATGCTCCTGATCGTGCGTCGCGAGCGCGGGGTGCTGCGCCGCTACGCACACCTTTCCACCGGCAATTACCACCAGGTGACGTCGCGCCAGTACACCGACTTCGGCCTGATGACCGCCAATCCCGACATCGGCGAGGACACCCACCAGCTGTTCCTCCAGCTGTCCGGTCTCGGGCCGGTGATCAAGCTGAAGTGCCTGCTGCATTCGCCCTTCACCCTGCACAAGGGCCTGATGCAGAAGATCGAGCGCGAGGTGGCACATGCGCGCGAAGGCCGGCCGGCGCGCATCATCGCCAAGATGAACGCGCTCAACGAGGAAAGCGTCATCCAGGAACTCTACCGGGCGTCGCAGGCGGGCGTTTCGATCGACCTGATCGTGCGCGGTGCCTGTGCACTGCGGCCCGGCATGCCTGGCCTGTCGGAGAACATCCGGGTGCGCTCGATCGTCGGTCGCTTCCTCGAGCACAGCCGCGTGTACTGGTTCCAGAACGGCAGCGAGCCCGAAATCTACTGCTCGAGCGCGGACTGGATGGAGCGCAACCTGCGCCGGCGCATCGAGACCTGCTTCCCCATCCGCGACCCCGTGCTGGCACAGCGCGTGTTCGACGAGGCGCTCGCCAACTACCTCGCCGACAACACCAGCGCCTGGCAGCTGCAGGCCGACGGCAGCTACGCACGGGTGGAGCGCGGAGACGCGCCGCCCCATTCGGCGCAACAAACGCTGCTGGCGGAACTGACCCACGCGGGGGTTCCCCTCGTTGCAACCCCCGGGGATCCGATGCCCGATGCAGCGGCCGCTTCCTTCCCGGCAAGGCCGCACAAGCCATGAGCGACGGCGACGGTATGGACGTCAACGACGGTGAACTGATTGCGGCGGTCGACATCGGGTCCAACAGCTTCCATTGCGTGGTGGCGCGCTACGAGCACCGCGGCCTGCGCCAGATCGACCGCCTGCGCGAGAGCGTGCGGCTCGCGCTCGGATTGCGTGCGGACGGCACGCTCGACCCGCACCGGCGCCAGCTGGCGCTGGAGTGCCTCGCCCGGTTCGGGCAGCGCCTGCGCGCGATCCCGTCGGCGCGCGTGCACGCGGTGGCGACCAACACCGTGCGCCAGCTGGCCAACCCGCAGGCCTTCCTGCTGCCGGCGGAAACGGCGCTCGGCCACCCGATCGAAGTCGTCAGCGGGCGCGAGGAAGCGCGCCTGATCTACCTCGGCGTGGCGCACGGCCTGCCCCGGTCCAGCCAGCGCCGCCTGGTGGTGGACATCGGCGGCGGCAGCACCGAATTCATTATTGGCCAAGGCTTCGAAGCACTGGAAACGGAAAGCCTTCAGGCCGGCTGCGTGGCCAGCACGCTGCGCTTCTTCGGAGACGGCCGTTACACCGCCGCACGCTGGCAGCAGGCGAGCACCGCGATCGCGCTCGAGCTGCAGCAGTTCGCATCGGTGTATCGCGCGCGCGGCTGGGGCGAGGCGATCGGTTCTTCCGGCACCGCCAAGGCGATCGGCGCCATCGTGCAAGCCAACGGCTGGTGCGAAAACGGCATCACGGCGACGTCGCTCGACCGCCTGCGCGAGGCGATCCTTGCCGCCGGCTGCGTGGAGCAGCTGCGCCTGGCCGGACTGGGCGAAGACCGCGTGCAGCTGATCGCGGGCGGCGCGGTGATCCTGGAAGCCATCTTCTCGACCTTCTCGATCGAGCAAATGGCCGTGTGCGAAACCGCCATGCGCGAAGGGCTGCTGTACGACCTGCTCGGGCCTGCCATGCACGGCGACCCACGCGCCGAGAGCATCGCCGCGCTCGCGAACCGCTATGCGGTGGATCGTTCGCAGGCCGCGCGCGTGCGCCATGCCGCGCTGGCGCTGTTCGACCAGGTGTCGGCCGCCTGGCACATGGGCGCGATCGAACGCGACCTGCTCGGCTGGGCAGCGGACATCCACGAGATTGGCCTGGCCATTGCCCACAGCCTGCACCACGTGCATGGCGCCTACATCGTCGCCAACTCCGACCTCGCCGGCTTCGGCCGCCAGGCGCAGCAGGCGCTGGCGGCCATGCTGCGCTCGCATCGCCGCAAACCCCATCGCGCCTCGTTCGAGGTTCTGCCGGAGCGCCTGCGCGAGCCGGTGCGCCGCCTCACCGCCCTGCTGCGCCTGGCGGCGCTGCTGGAACGGGCGCGATCGACCGAGCCGCTGCCGCCGCTGCGCCTCATCGCGGAGGATCGCAAGCTGCACCTGCAGCTGCCCTCGCAGTGGCTTGCCCAGCATCCGCTGACCGGCGCGGATCTCGTGCAGGAGCGCGACCAGATGAAGCGGCTGGAACTCGTGCTGGACGTGGCCGAACTGCAGCCCGCGGTGGCCTGATCGGCCGCAGGCTGCACGCGGCCGCGCCGACCGCCTATCATGCGCGTTTCACCCACCAGCGCCCGGAGATGCCGATGTTCACACGCCTGCTGCTCGCCGCCGCCCTCCTCGTTCCTGCGTTTGCGTTTGCGCAGTCGACGCCGCCTGCCGCCGCGAAGCCCGCGCCCGCCGCCAGCAAGGCGGCGAACAAGGCTCCGGCGACGGCTGCCAAGGCGGATGCCAGGGACGCCTCGCCCGCCACGGCCGCCGCGCCACGGGTGCTGCTGAAGACCAGCCTGGGCGACATGACCATCGAGCTCTACCCCGACAAGGCGCCGAAGTCGGTGGAGAACTTCCTCGCCTACGTGAAGAGCGGCTTCTACGACGGCACGCTGTTCCATCGCGTGATCGACAACTTCATGGTCCAGGGCGGCGGCTTCACCAGGGACCTCAAGCAGAAGCCGACGCGCGCGGCCATCCCGATCGAGTCGAAGAACGGCCTCAGCAACCTGCGCGGAACCGTCGCCATGGCGCGCACCGCCGATCCCAATTCCGCCACCGCGCAGTTCTTCATCAACGTCGTCGACAACCCGCGCCTCGACTACGCCAGCGACGCCAGCCCCGGCTACACCGTGTTCGGCAAGGTGGTTTCCGGGCTCGACGTGGTGGACAAGATGAAGGCCGTGCCGACCGGCCCGCAGGGCCCGTTCCGCAGCGACGTGCCGACCACGCCGATCGTGATCGAGAAGGCCACCGTCCTGTAGGAGCGGCGCAGCCGCGACCTTGGCCCCGCAGCGGCGCCGTACAACGCGCCGCTACCTCGCCGACGCACCGCCCCCGAAGGTGACCACCCTCTTCATCTCCGACCTGCACCTCGACGCCAGCCGCCCCCACATCACGCGGCTGTTCGTCGACTTCGTGCATCGCGAGGCGATGCGGGCAGAGGCGCTCTACATCCTCGGCGACCTGTTCGAGGCCTGGATCGGCGACGATGCCGCCGATGAAACCGCCGACCAGGTGGCCGACGCCCTGTCGACATTGCGGGCCAGGGGCGTGCCGTGCTTCTTCATGCACGGCAACCGCGATTTCCTTTTGGGCGACGCCTACGCACGTCGCGCCGGCATGACCCTGCTGCCCGATCCCAGTGTCGTCCTGGTTGGCGGGCAACCGGTGCTGCTGATGCACGGCGACACCCTGTGCACGGACGACGCGCCATACCAGTCATTCCGCTGCCAGTCCCATTCGCCGGAATGGCAGCGAGCGTTCCTTGCAAGACCCGTCGGCGAACGGCAGGCATTCGCCACCGCAGCGCGCGCGGAGAGCCAGCGATACACGCGATCGGTTGCCGACGCGATCACGGACGTGAATGCGGCGGCCGTCGATGCGGCATTCCGGGAACACGGTGTCACGCGGCTGGTGCATGGGCACACCCATCGACCCGCGGTGCATCGGGTCGATGGCCTGCCTGAAGCCGGCGAGCGGATCGTGTTGGGGGACTGGTATGAGCAGGGGAGTGTGCTCCGCTCGAATGCACGGATCGAACTGCTGTCTCTACCGACCGCATCCGCCAAGGCCAGCGGCTCACTCCGGCAAGAACCCCGGAGGTAGCAGACCCGGCGGGGCAGTCGCGATAAGAGCCCGCTCGAACTTCCGTTGCGGGTCGCGTCGCAGCAGTTCCCGTCGCCCCTCCTCCAGCAGCGAGACTCTCTCGCGATAGACGGTCCATGTACGCCTGCCTCCGTCACGGACGATGCAGCCGCGATAGCCGAGGGCTGCCGGGGGATTCACCGGATCGCCAGATCCAAGTTCCGGCAGCGAGCGCCACATCGCTTGAAGGGTTGCGGCTTTGGATTCGGGGAGCAACCACACGGGGTCGGGACGGCCGGAAAAGATGCGGACCCCCACAGTCCAGGAAAGCGGTACCTCACTGAATCTTGACGTGGCCATGACGAACGATCATGAAAGCGCAGAATTTCGTGTAATCGCCGCGATCGGCCAGGCGGGGATCGCGGATTACGTGGCCGCTGTTATCGACATTGGTTACCGGCATTCCACCAGGCTTGTGCGACCACAGTCCGTCGCGACCAAGTCTATACCAGTGGAAATCAAACTGAGGCCAGACGACCAACGCCACGAGGTGGCCCTCTTCGGGGCATTGGATCTGCCGTCGAGGGTAGTTCTCGAGGCGATCCTTCAACGCGGCTGGAGCCACGGAAGCACATTCAAGGTGCGCATACATGGCACCGGCCGCGCGCCCAGGCTGCGCGAAGGTATCGGAACGATAGTCGCAAGCGTAGTTGTAGCAGTTGTTGTGGAACTGGATTGCACCGCCTTCTGCGCCGTCGTTCCACCACTGCGGTTCGTACAACGGCGCGCATGCGCATGCACCCTTGGTCGCAGGCGCCGGTGTCTTGATAGGAGAAAGGCGCTCCGACATTTCCCGTCGACCCGAATCGATGGAATCGATCAGGCCCGTACTGAGAAGGTCAGGTCGCAGCGCGCGGAACTCACGAAGCAGGATCGTCTCGATGGCCGTGTCCGGCAGCAGGTAGCAAGCGTCGCCGCCAATCAGCCGATCCCTGAAGACGCGGAAGCGATCCGGCAGCTTCACTTGGTCGTCCTGCCCGTGTTCGATGATCACCCCGCGATAGCCGAGCGCAGGCCGTTGATCCTCGGGTTGCGCATGGGCGGCCTTGCGCTGCGTCACCATCAATTCGAGCAATTCAGCTCCGGTACTCCTGCCCAGCTCAATGGTCGGGTTGGGGCGGCCGCTGAACACATCGAGCGTGACACGGACGGGCATGGGAGGCTCCAGATCGACCGAATGAGGGACTATACGTCAGCCGGGTAAGGGACCGTGCCGGAGAGATGCCAGCTCGCAAACACGTCGCTTGCGATCTGCGGAAATGTGAGCCAATGTGATAAGAGGCCACCAGGTACCAGCGATGTTGTGCCACCGCTCCGCCATGCTAGGGTTCGCCTGTTTCGCGGCGGCGGGTGCGCACGGGCAGGAGCCGTGCGTGATCGAATTCGAGGATGTCGCGGCGCTCAGTTCTCTGGGATGGAATGTAAAGAACAACAGCGATGCTCCGGATGTGTCTACCTGGCAGCAAGGGGATCCTCACGAGTTTCCGGCAGAAGCCCCGCCGTACGACAGCTACGCAATGAGTGGCGTTGTGAGTTCGCGAGGCAACGGGGGCCGCGCCAGTACATGGCTGATAACACCCGAGATAGAATTCGGCCCGAACGGATTCAGCGCAAGGGGCTTCTCTTTTTCAACGCGCAGTCGTGCGAACGCACGCGATCGCCTTTTTGTTCGGCTTTGCATGGGCTTCCATTCAGCATGCCAGGCGCCGTCCGAAGGCAGCTCCGATCTTGGAAGCTTTGCGGGAGAACCGTTGCTTGCTGTCAATCGGGACGGCCTGTACGGCGGATACCCGACGGAATGGAGGCAATATGCCGCGGGAGTGGGGTTACCAGTGGCCGGGCGCGGCCGGATTGCCTTTCATTACTATGTCGATGATGCCGAAACCGAGGCTACGTCGATCGGCATCGATTCGGTGGAAGTGGTTGGAGCGACATTCTGCCCATTCTCCGAACCTGTTTTTACCAACGGGTTCGACGACCCTTGAACTCGATGCGAGATGCGCGTGGCACCAACCCCGTTCAGGCAAGCTTGGCACCAAATTCGACATACCCTCCTAGGGAAGCGGCTACTGCATTGCCCTGTCTCACAAGCGATCACGCTGGAAACTCGCTGCATAGCGTCGTTTTCCGCCGATCACTGATAACCGAGTGCCCGAGGAGACAGCCATCTGGTCAACGCTCGAACATTGGAACGAACCAGACCCACTTGGTCATTCGATCGAAAAACTTTGCAGCGTCACAGGTATGAACCATGTTGTCATCGTGTACGCGCCCGAAGGACCGGAATTGTCGGATGGGTTGCCCGTGATATAAACGTAGTATGTGTTACCGGCAGTCAGCGGCCCACCTGATCCGTCGTCAACCGGCATGCTGATAGAAGAAGCGGGGCCCGTGGCAGCCTGGATCGCATTGCCTGCATTACCCCCACAACTGGCGGTCATGATGATGGCCCCGTTCCACGAACCCGTCAGAGTCACGAAAATGGAGCCTTTTGGCTGCCCGCTGGAAACGAACTTGTAGACTGCATCCGGCCCGGGGCTTGGAAGCGGCCCAAACGCGCCGATGAAGTTTGTGTTTGCCGACGTGTCGCCCACATACGTCGAGTCCGGGAAAATCTCCCGCGCTTCGGCACAGCTGGTGCCACCAGCGCCCGCCAGCGAGATTTCCGGAAGCATAACGATCGAGATGGCTACGGTCAGCAGCAGCTGTGCCTTCATGTCTGGTCTCCACTTGCCCGGATGGGCGCCCCCCCGAGAAACCTGGGGCGCTCGACAGGGTGAAAGAATGTCAAATGGCGTGGCGCGATCAGTTTTAGTGTGCCACAACCTCTTGACGCGGCGTCAATTGTTCCTTTCTCCCGTCCTTGTATACCACTCCAACGTAGTACCAGTAGGTCTCACCCTTCAAAGCGGTCGTATCACGCCAGTAGTAGGGTTGTCCCGCGTTCACTGTGGAGTGCACGCGAATGGCATGTTTGTTGATCCGCGCGTATGGCCCTGTTTTGGAACGAGCCCGGAACACCTGATACCCGTAGGCGCCGAGCTCGTCGGTTGCGGACCACTGGAGCAATGGACCGCTCCCCGGAGGTGGCCCTGCTTCTGACGCCGTCCCGCCGATTTCGTCAGATTCCGCCGGCGACGTCGGCATGGCGTAAACAGGCGCACCGAGGGATTCTATGATGCTGGGATTCCACGGGGCCTCCACCACAGCCTCGTTCGCGTCCCCTCCCGATGCGGACGAATCCGATCTATGCACTGCCCCCAAGATGCCCCATATTCGCACGGCCAGCGTTCTGTTCAAGTCAGGCAACTCGACTCGCAGCACGCCACGTGTGATCCCGCGTGGTTCCGTCTGATCGAAGTTCACCCGAACCGCATTGCATCCTGGGATAACCGGGTCGCAGGGCACTGCTGCGGCACGTCCCTTCGCCAACTCGAGTGTGACGCGCCCCACCCGGAACGGGAGTCCGCCACGATGGAACAGCGGAATCAGCACTGACCCGCCACTAGACGCTTCCGCGCCATCGAACCAGTAGGGATTTGCGGGCGGAGCAATTTCTCCCACGATGGATCCGCTGACGGGAATCCACACCTCGCTCTGGTAGGGCGATGCGACGGCCAGTTTGATGTGGCCATCCAGAATTCCCCAGTCTGCATCGTGCCGGATGGCAGCAGCCAGACTGGTTCCGCTCGGGCTGATCCGCACATCCAACTGTGCGGGTCGATCAAGAACACGAATCGCACGAAACTCCGGCGCATCATCGCTCTCGATCTCGACGACCTTCTTGGGGAATTGGTTGCGAAATGCCTCGATCCGGCCGAAATCGATGGAGACGTTCGGGTTCGCCAGCGTACTCATGACGAATCCCGTCACCGTTACGAGGGCGCGCTCGCCATCCGGCAGTTTCGCCTCGATGTATCTGGTCAGGCTGCCCAGCGAATTCGCGATGGAAATGCCTGCTACTGCCTGCGCGGAGTGACCTGGCGCGATCGTGAGTTCGCCGGGTTCGATGGTGTCGCCCTTTGCTGGCAAAAACTCCACATGGACTTCGCGGTCACTGTGGTTGGCGACGCGGATCTTGCAAGCAGCCGAGCTGAAAGCATAAACCTCGCCGATGTCGCATCCACTGAACTGAACATCAAGCGCGCTGGCTGTCGCGACGGTAAGCAAGCCGGCCACAAACAACATAATTCGGTACATCTTGGCACCCGACGATGAAAATTCGATCTGCGATCAAAAAAAAATTCAAAAAAAAAGCCCGGCCGAAGCCGGGCTTTCCAATCAACGCGATTGCTAATCGATCAATTTCTTAGTTGATCGAGAAGCTCTGCAGCGCCACCGGCAGCGGGGTCGGCGTCACGAACGTGTAGGCACCCGAGGGACCGGAATTGTCGGACGGGTTCCCAGTGATATACACGTAGTACGTGGTACCGGCGGTCAGCGGTCCACCCGCACCGTTGTCAACCGGCATGCTGATCGAAGCGCCGGGTCCCGTTGCAGCCTGGATCGGATTGCCCGCATTGCCACCACAGCCACCGGTCATGATGATGGCACCATTCCACGAACCCGTAAGGGAAACGGTGATGCTACCCGTCGCCTGGCCGTCGGAAGTGAACTTGTAGACCGCATCCGGGCCGGGGCTCGGCAGCGGGCCAAAGGCACCGACGAAGTTCGTGTTCGCCGACGTGTCACCCGCGTAGTTCGACGCCGGAAAGATTTCCTGCGCTTCGGCGCAGCTTGCACCGCCGCTTCCCGCAAGTGCGATCCCGGGGACGATAGCGGCAGATACTACCAAGGCGCATAGCAGCTTCTTCATTGTGATCACTCCAGTTATGTTCGATTTCTGATGGGCATCAATAGCCGATGAAGGTCTGGCGACGCGAGTCGAACTGATCGAAACCCGCTGCCATGCCCGCATACGCCGCCACGAAACCTGCGGAAGGAGCAGCGAGGCCGAGATACGCGTTATCGATACCGACGGCGGCCGCGTTGTTCACAGTGTGCGCCGGCAGCGTCGGTGAACCTTCCACGTTGCTGTTCACCCACAGGGTAAACGAACCACTTGCACCAATCTGCAGATCAAACTCGACGTGGTTGATGCCGGCGGTCAAAGGAGCGGAACCCGAATAGAAACCGCTGGGCTCGTTCGCGTCAGCGATGATGTAGCTGACGAACCACTGGCCGCCGCTGCCGAAAACACCCAGGTTGACACCACCACCCGTCACGTCGGACACCGCGCTGAAGATGTTCGAGCCGGTGATGATGGTCGGCGCTGCGAGGGAATCGAGGTTCACGATGAACGAAGCGCGGTACCGCGATTCGGCGGCCGGCGTATCGTCCTGGACGACAGCGCTGGCGGCGCCGCTCGCACCGGCATTGATGGACGAATCAAGACGGCACTCGGTGCCCGCGTAGCCCGGCGTGGCAATCACTGCGGTACCCTGGAACTGGCTTACCGCCGTCCACGCACCACCGTTGGCCTGGTCCGGGCCAGCCGGGCAAGCCGCAGCCGCCGCACCCACGTAACCGAACGAAGCGATCAGGGCGAGCGACAGCACTTTCATCTTTGCATTCATGGAATATCTCCCAGAGTGTCTCGGGCGGGGGGTCGTTCCCCCGGTCCCCATGGTTGGAATGGTTAACCAAGCCCGATCCCGGCGGACGATAGTGAAGTCTTAACACCATGTCAACGGGTCGAGCGTGGGCCTGGCTAACCCTGCAGATGCGAGGCGGAGCCCCCGAAACAGCGGCTCCGCACCCGGCCAGTGGCAACACGCCTCCGGCCCACGAAGCTGTATGACGCACGGGCGGGGTCAAACCGGACACCTCCCGTTCACCCACCTGCCCCTGCGACTTGAACACGGGGCGCCGGACGGGCGCAAGGGCGGGGAAACGGCTGCGGTGGCGTTTCGTGTCGGCCGTCGCATTTGACCGCCCGCGGCGCGTTGCGGAGAATCGCGCGTTCCCACCGGCCCGGCCGCATCCGTGGATCATCCAGACCCTGCCCCGCTCCGCGCCGGCTCCTGCCTCGCGGTCATTCCCGCGCGCGACGAAGCCGCCACCGTGGCGGGCGTGGTCGGGGGCGTGCGGGCCGCACTCGGCTGCGACGTGCTGGTGGTGGATGACGGCAGCCGCGACGGGACGGCGGGGCTGGCGCGATCCGCCGGGGCGCGAACGCTCATCCTGCCCCTCGGGCTGGGGGCGTGGGGCGCGACGCAGGCGGGGATCCGCTACGCCCGGCGCCATGGCTATGCCAGCGTGCTCACCCTGGACGCCGACGGCCAGCACCTGCCCGAATCGCTTCCGGCCCTGTGCGCGGCGCAGGCGGCCAGCGGCGCCAATGTCGTCATCGGCACCTGCGTGCGGCGGCTCAGCCGCGCCAAGCGGATTGCCTGGCGCTACCTGCGCGCGTTGACCGGGCTCGGCCTGGCCGACTTCACCTCCGGCCTGCGCCTGTACGATGCGCGTGCGGTGGAAATCCTCGCCGGGCCGGAAGCCAGCCTGCTCGACTACCAGGATGTCGGCGTGCTGATGCTGCTGGCGCGCAACCGGCTGGTGATCGAGGAGACGCCCGTGCCCATGCTGCCGCGCCGCGAGGGCCACTCGCGCGTGTTCGCGTCGTGGCCGGTCGTCGCGCGTTATCTGCTCCATACGACGGTGCTGTGCATCGCGCAGATCGACGCGGGGCGACGCCATGCGCATGCCGCGGCACGGGGTGGCGCATGATGCTCACCGGACAGATCACCTCGGCGATCCTCGGCATCGGCCTCGCCGGAGCCATCCTGTTCCTCGTCCGGCGCGATCACCTTCACGGCCCGTATGCGCTGTGGTGGTTCGCGGTGGCCACCGCCACCTTCGTGCTGGGCGTGTTTCCGGAAGTGGTGGTATGGCTCGGCCACGCCACCGGCATCGTCTATGCGCCGGTGCTGCCCATCATCATCGGACTGTCGCTGGTGCTGATCCGCCTGCTCAAGCTCGACATCGACCGCTCGCGGCAGGAGCGGCGGGTGCGGCGACTGACGCAGAAGCTGGCGATCCTCGAGCAGGAGCTCGACCGCCTTGCAGAGCGCCCGCCCATGCCTCTGGACGGGGACGAGGACCGCGCGTGAGGCGGGATTGGCCCGGGCACCGCGGCTGAGCGATGCGCATCCTGCACATCGGCAAGTACTACGCGCCCCAGCGCGGCGGCATCGAACGCTACACCCAGGCCCTGGCCGAATGGTGCGTCAGCCGGGGCGACGCGGTGGCGGCGCTGGTGCACCAGCCGCCGGGACGCTGGCGCGGCACGCGGCAGCCGCTGGGCGGGGTGGAAGTGCGGCGCGCCGGCTGCCTCGCCGCTCCACTCTATACGCCCTTGAGTCCGTCGTTTCCGCTGGCGCTCGCGCGCGTGCTGCGCGAGTTCCGCCCCGGGCTCCTGCACCTGCATTTCCCCAACCCGTCGTGCCTTGCCGTGCTGGCGAGTCCGGCCGCGCGGCGCCTGCCGTGGGTCGTCCACTGGCACGCGGACGTGCCCCCGGATGGACCCGACTGGCGCCTGCGCGCGGCCTATCGTGCCTACCGGCCGTTCGAGCAGGCGGTGCTGGCCAGGGCACGCGCGATCGTCGCCACGTCTCAGGCGTATCTGGATGCCAGCCGCGCGCTCGCGCACTGGCACCCCAAGTGCAACGTGGTGCCGCTCGGCATCGATGCCGGCGTGGCGGCGCCGCCAACCCCGGAGGCGTGGCCGGCCGGCAGCGGTTTGCGCCTGCTGGCGGTGGGACGGCTCAGCCGCTACAAGGGCTTCGACGTGCTGCTCGATGCGCTGGCGCGCGTGCCCGGCACCCGCCTCCTGCTGGTAGGCGATGGCGAGTGCGCACGCGAACTGCGCGCGCAGGCCGAGGCCAACGGAACCAGCAGCCGGATCGCGTTTGCCGGCGCTCTGCCGGACGAGGCGCTGGCAGGCGCGTATGCCGCGGCCGAGGCCTTCGTGCTGCCCTCGCTCGACCGCAGCGAAGCCTTCGGCCTGGTGCTGCTGGAGGCGATGCGGGCGGGCCTGCCGGTGGTGGCAAGCGCTATTCCCGGCTCCGGCGTCGGCAGCGTGGTGAGCGAAGGACGGACCGGCCTGATGGTGCCGCCCGCGGATGCACCCGCGCTCGCCGCCGCCCTCGCGCAACTGGACGATGCGATGCTGCGCGCGCAGATGGGAACGGCAGGCCGCCGGCGCTGGGCCAGCGATTTCACCCTCGAGCAGTCGGCGCGCGCCATGCGCGGGCTCTATGGGCGCGTGCTGGGCTGATCGGCGAGCGCGTCCGGCAGCGGGCGCAACAGCACCGCCGCCAACGCGAACAGTCCCGGCACGATCTGCAGGATCAGCCGGTTGGCGCTGGTGTAGTCCTCCGCCCAGGCGCCGGCGCTGGTGAAGAAGAAGAGGACGAACAGGAACGCGCCCTGCAGCAGCGCCAGCAGGGCGAGCAGGGCGGCGGCCGGATCGCCGCGCAGGCGCCGCCAGCGCACGACGAGCAGCAGCGGGAACGCATACCAGAACAGGTGCCAGTTCGGCAGCGTGAACAGGCTCGCCAGCATCGAGCCGCCCACCGGATGCCAGCCGAGATCGAAGGCCGGCACGCCGGGAAGGGCCACGTGGCCGTTGGCGGAATCCCCCAGTCCGACTGGAACACCCAGGCTGGCCAGTACGAACCAGGCGGCGACCAGCAGCAGCGCCGTGCCGCCCGCGGCGCGGCGCCAGCGCCGCGGCACCCGTTCCAGCGCGGCAACGAAGGCAAGCAGCAGCAGCCAGACCATGCCTTCCTGCTTGATCAGCGGCAGGCAGGCGGCGAGCACCGCGGCGAGCAGCCATTGCCCGGGCTCGCGGAACACCAGCCAGCGCGACCACGCCAGCATCGCGAGCCCCAGCGCCACGCCAACCCACAGGTCCGCGTAACCCGCCAGCGCGACATGGGCATCGAGCAGCGGCAGCGACACGAGCGCATACACCAGCCCCATTGCCAGCGGCGCGGAAAGGCCCAACCCGCGCCAGTAGCCATAGGCCGCAAGCGCGAGCGCGGCAAGCGCGCCGAGCCAGGCGAGGTCCACCAGCGGCTCGTTCCAGCCACCCGCACCGCTCGCGAACCACACCTCGATCCAGGCCAGCAGTTCGGGATAGTTCCAGGTGGCGGTGGTGCGCGCCGCGGTGGTGGGATCGGCCAGCCAGTCCAGCATCGGGACGTAGGGATCGGCCTGCCCGAGCAGCAGCCAGCTCTTGGGCTTCAGCGCCCACGCCGACCAGGCATCCCACGGAAACACCGGCCGCAGCGCGGCCTCGTCGCCCAGCAGCACGAGGCGGAGCAGCACCACGGCGAGCAGCAGCCACCAGACAAGCCGCCAGCCCGTTTGGAGCGGTTGCGCGGGCACCGGCATGGCAGCAGCAGCCGGGCGGCGCCAGCGGACAACCACGGCCGCGGCCCAGCAGAGCAGCCCCGCGCCGGCGAGCCAGGGGGCCGCGAGCTCCAGTGCGTGGCGCGTGTCGGCACGCGCGAGGCAACCGGCCAGCGCCGCCGCACCGAACACGCCGAGGATCCAGCCCGCGCCGGCGCTGGCCCCGAGCGAAGCGCGCCACGCTGCACGGCCGTGCAGCAGCCACGCAAGGCCGCCGCCAGCCAGCAGCGGAAGCAGCCAGGCAATGAGGTACTCAGTGCGCATGGTGGTAGCGGAAGACGACGACGCGCTCCGCCTCGAAGCCGTCGGCGAGCAGGCGGTCGGGACCGGTGATGCGTTCGCTGTGCGCCAGCAGCCGTCGCATGGCCGGTTGCGTGCGCCAGCTGTCGGTGTCGTGGAAGACCAGCAGGCAGCCCTCCGGCAAGGCCGCGAGGAAAGGCTGTGCGTGCACCAGCGCCGCCACGTTGAGCGGCAGCAGGTGCCAGATGAGGCGCAGCAGCGTGTAGGGCGTGCCGGACTGGAGGAGGATGCGCGTGTTTGCCGGCTCGCCTGCAATGAGGCTGCGCAGGCGCGCGGCATCGTCCAGCAGGTCGCTGTCGCCGACCAGGCGTTCGCGCGCCGGCCAGTCCACACGCGCGTACAGCGTGCGGGTGGCGAGCAGGCGCTGCACCAGCCCGGCTTGCCAGCGCAGGTCGAGCGCGAACCAGCCGAGCGCCACGGCCACCACCGCGAGCACGGCAAGACGCCGGCCACGCAGCCCCAGCAGCAGTGCCGCGAGGGCTACGCCCAAGGCAATGGCGAGGGCGACGAACAGCAGCACGGGGCGCTCGCGCGGCCCACCGCCATCGCGGCCCAGCGCGTGCACCGAGCGTTGACTCCACGGCCAGGCCCCGAACCAGTCGGTGGCCAGCGCCGCGAAGTCGCCACGCCAGGACACCGACCAGAGGTCGGCCCCGACCAGTGCAAAGGGAGCGAAACCGTGCTCGGGCGGGACCAGCTGGGCCGTGGCGAACTGCGCGAAACCGAGCTCGATGATCGTGCCCTGCCAGGCCGGCACCGCGGAAAGGTCGACGCTGGCCGTGCCACTCCCCGGCCACGGCAGCGACACTGTCTGCACGTCGTCGGGTTCCTCCGCGGTGCGGAACACGAGCGAGAGTTCGAGCGTGCGGGGGAAGTGCTCGAAGCGGTAGCGCAGCAACGGGAAGTCCGCCGCGGGCAGTTCCGGCAACACCGTGGTCTGCAGCGCCGAAAGCTCCTCGCCGGGCGCATCCACCTGCAGTCGCTGCGCCTCGACGTGGGCGCTGCCGAATACGGCGCGGAAGCGGCTGCCCGGGAACGAGCGTTCCTGCGCCGGCGCGAAGGGCGCGCCCCAGCTCGCGCCGGCGGCCCAGGCCAGCAGCAGCAGCCAGCCCGCGGCCAGCGCGAGCGCGAATGCGGCCAGCGCGGCCGCGCGCGGTCTCATGCGGCAGACCGCTCCAGCTCCTCGAGCTCGGCGGCACTGAATCCGGCGCGCAGTCGCGCCTCGGTGTTGAAGGGGCCGCGCACCGAACCGCGCAGGTGGCGCTGCAGCAGGGTGCGGAAGGTCACCACCGGATCCCGTCCTTCGCGCTGGCAGCACCAGGCGAACCAGCGCGAGCCGCAGGCGACGTGGGCGACTTCCTCGTGCAGGATGGTTTGAAGGATCGCGACCGTCGCCTCGTCGCCGGCGCCGCGCAGGCGATCGATCATGCCGGGCGTGACGTCCAGGCCACGTGCTTCCAGCACGCGGGGCACCAGCGCCATGCGTTCCAGGCAGGAACCCGCCGTGCGGCGCGCCATGTCCCAGAGGCCCTCGTGGGCGTCGAAATCGCCATACGCATGGCCGAGTTCGGCCAGCCGTGCGGCCAGCAGGCGGAAGTGGCGCGCCTCGTCGGCGGCGACGCCCACCCAGTCGGCGTAATAGGCCGCCGGCATGCCGCCGAAGCGCTGCACCGCATCCCAGGCCAGGTCGATCGCGTTGAACTCGATATGCGCGACGGCGTGCACCAGCGCGGCGCGACCCGCCGCGCTGCCCAGGCCCCGCCGCGGCAACCCGCGCGGATCGACCAGGCGCGGGCGGGACGGACGACCGGGATCACGGCACTCCGCAGCCACGCCAGAGGGCCGCTCCTCGATCGCGAGTTCGCCGGCGGCGAACGCCGCCACCGTGGCGGCCGTGGCGGCCAGCTTCTCGTCCACGCTGCGGCAGGCGAGGCATTGCCGCGCCCGGTCCTGCAGCGTGTCGGGCAAATCCTGGCGCATGTCGGCGACCGGCTCTGGACGGAGCTGGATTATCGCAAGGATGGCAGGGGCGGGGGCGAGCTGCGAAGCGCCGGGTGGGCTGGATGCATCCCGCGCGGCCGCCCATCCACACCGGGTCCGAACGCGCGGTACCGGCGCATCTGCTCCTGCGTATTGCGGAACCCCGATCCCCGCGGTTCAACCCGCCTGGCGGCGCTGCGCCTTGGCGTCGTCGGAGCGTGCGAACTCCAGTTCGGCGAGGTAGGTCGGCTCGACGCCCGTCACGTACTCGCCGGAAAAACAGGACGTGTCGAAGTACTGCAGCTCCTCGTTGCCGTCCTGCACGGCCCAGATGAGGTCATCGAGATCCTGGAAGAACAGCTTGTCCGCGCCGAGGATCTGCCGGATCTCCTCCTCCGTGCGCCCGTGCGCCACCAGTTCGGCCGTCACCGGCATGTCGATGCCGTAGATGTTCGGATGGCGCACCGGCGGCGCAGCGGACGCGAAGTAGACCTTCCTCGCGCCGGCATCGCGTGCCATCTGGATGATCTGGCGCGAGGTGGTGCCGCGCACGATGGAGTCGTCCACCAGCAGCACGATCTTGATGCGGAACTCGAGCGGCACCGGGTTCAGCTTGCGCCGCACCGATTTCACCCGCTCGCCCTGCCCCGGCATGATGAAGGTGCGGCCGATGTAGCGGTTCTTGACGAATCCCTCGCGCACCGGCACCCCGAGCGCCTGCGCCAGCGGACCGGCGGCGGTGCGCGAGGTGTCCGGGATGGGGATCACCGCGTCGATGTCGTGGTCGGGGAATTCGCGCAGGATCTTCTCGCCCAGCTTCTCGCCCATGCGCAGGCGCGCCTTGTACACCGACACGTCCTCGATCATCGAGTCCGGCCGCGCGAGGTAGACGTATTCGAAGATGCACGGCGCATGCCGCGCCGGTTCGGCGCACTGGCGCGTGTGCAGCTGGCCATCCAGCGTCATCAGCACGGCTTCGCCCGGCGCGACGTCGCGCAGCAGGCGGAAGCCGAGGATGTCGAGCGCGACCGATTCGGACGCGACCGCGTATTCCTTGCCGGCCGCGGTGTCGCGCTCGCCGAGGACCAGCGGACGGATCCCGTGCGGATCGCGGAAGGCGAGCACGCCGTGGTCGAGCAGCATCGCGACCACGGCATAGCCGCCGACGCAGCGCGCGTGGGTGCAGGCGACGGCCTTGAAGATGTTGTCCGGCGTCAGCTGGCGGCGGTCCTGGATCTGCAGTTCGTGCGCCAGCACGTTGAGCAGCACTTCCGAATCGGAGTCCGTGTTGACGTGGCGGCGATCGTCCTCGAACAGTTCGCGGCGCAGCGTGTCGGCATTGATCAGGTTGCCGTTGTGGGCAAGCGCGATGCCGTAGGGCGAGTTGACGTACAGCGGCTGCGCTTCGGCCGCGCCTTCCGATCCGGCGGTTGGATAGCGGCAATGGCCGATGCCGACGCTGCCGCGCAAGGCGAGCATGCTGTCCTGGTTGAACACGTCGCGCACCAGCCCGGCGCCCGTGTGCAGCCGCAGCCGGCTGCCATCGAGCGTGGCGATGCCGGCCGCGTCCTGCCCGCGGTGCTGCAGCACGGTGAGGCCGTCGTAGAGCGCCGAGGCGACTTCCGACTTGCCGACGATTCCGATGATTCCGCACATGGGCTTGGCTTCAGGAGGAAGGAGGATGGGAGGGAACCGGTGCCGCGTCCGCCGGCGGGGCCGAAGGTGGGGCTCCCGGCAAGGCAGGAAGCGTCGGCAACGCCGGCACCGTGTCCGGCGCGAGGTAGCGCGACAACTGCCCGGGAAGGCGCGCGACCACCCACTGCGCACCATCCTCGAAGTGTGGCAGCAGCCGCGACTCGCGCCACCATGGATCGCGCGAAAACGGCGTGAAGCCCAGCAGCAACACCAGCAGTACCACCAGCGCGAGGCCGCGCACGAGTCCGAACACCATGCCGAGCAGCCGATCCGTGCCGCTGAGCCCGCTGCCTTCGACCAGTTTCCTGACCAGCCAGGTGACGATCGCGCCCGCCACCAGCACGGCGATGAAGCAGATCGCGCAGGCCAGCAGGATACGCGCTGACGGCGTGGATATGCTGCCGGAAAAGCGTTCCGCAAGAGCCGGCCCCAGCAGCCAAGCCACCCAGAAGGCGCAGACCCACACCGCCAGCCCCAGCACTTCGCTGAGGAAGCCGCGCCACAGCCCGACCAGCACGGACAGTCCGAGCACCGCGAGGATGGCAATGTCAGCGATGTTCACCGGCTATCGGGATCGGGGGTTGGGGATTGGTTGGCCGAGGCAGCCGGTGCCCCGCGTGGACAGCCCGTTGCGCCAGCGCAGGAGCCGGTTCCCGCCATCGCTGCTCGCTGCATCGTGCAAATCCCGGATCCCCGATCCCGGATGCCGGCTTACAGCGTCACCAGGATGCCGTCGAGCTTCATCTTGTCGCGGATGCTGTTGCGCAGGCGCTCGGCGGCGGCGCGGTCCACCTCGGGGCCGGCGCGCACGCGCCACAGCGTTGCGCCACCGGCATCGACCTTGTCGACGAACGCGGTGTAGCCGGCGGCGCGCAGGCGGTCGCGCAGGCGATTGGCATCGGCGGCTTCCTTGAGCGCGCTGAGCTGGACTGCCCAGCCACCGGCGCGGTTGGCGGGCAGTGCCGCGGCGGGGGCATCGGCGGTCATGTCCACCGCCAGCTGCACCACGCTGCCCGGCACGGTGGGCTTGAGGTCCTTGATGCGAAGCCGCGCGCTTTCCGCCGCGGCCCGGTCGGCGTAGGGCCCCACGCGCACGCGCGCGGCCGGCTTGCCGCGGAACTCGCTCGCTTCGACAAAGGCCGGGTAACCGGCCTTCTTGAGCGTGGCCGTGAGGTCGTCCGCATTCTTCGCCTCGGCATAGACGCCGAGGTGCACGAAGAAGCGCCCGTCCGCCGCACGCCCGGCTGCCGGTGCCGCCGTGCCGGTCGTGGCCGCGTCCGGCGCCGGCAGGGCAG
>JAEZQS010000094.1 GCA_023412995.1 Pseudomonadota bacterium | reverse complement strand
CCGCAGCCTCAACCTGTCCAACGCGGTCGCCGTGGTGGTGTACGAGGCGTGGCGCCAGCTCGGCTTTGCCGGCGCCGCGCCCGCCACCGCGACCGTGCCGTCCTGAGCGGGCGTCAGGGGCGCGGCGGGGGCGGCGAAACGCGCGGCGGCGGCGTTTCCATCGGCTGCGCGCGCAGGGCTTCCTCGGCGCTTTGGCGCCAGGCCTCGAGGATCGCCGCGCGGGCCTCGGCGCTGGATGGGCTCGATCCGGTTTCCTGCGGCGGCGGCTCCGGGTTGCCGGTGTCGATCGTGCGCGCCAGCCGCGCGAGCTGCCCGGCCAGCATCTCGTCCACCGCCGGCGCCCAGCCATCGAGCGCGCTGCCGCTGTTGCCGCCAACGCGATAGGAGACGTCGATGCGGGTCGCGCCATCGGCTTCCTGCGCCAGCGCGAAACCGAGCACGCCGGTCACCGGCAGCTCCTGCAGCGGCCCGAGCGCGCCTTGCAGGCGCAACACCTGCGCGGGAATCGCCATCAGCACGCGCGCATGCTCGACGCTGCCGCCGTCCCAGCGCTCGCACAGGCAGCCGCCCGCCGTGGCATCCAGGTGCAGGTGGGCGGCGGAGCCGGACCAGCTGTGGCCATCGCTCCACCAGCGGGCGACATCCACCAGCGTCGACCACGCCTTGTCCGCCGGTGCGGCGACGCGCGCCGACTGCTCCACCACGAAGCCGTCCGACGCGGACTGGCGGACTGCCGCGCGCGCCGGCAGCGCCGCGGACGTTGCAGCGAGGAAGAGCGCGAGGCTCGTCAGGGCAGCTTGCATGGCGGTTGCCGGCGGACGCCGCTCAGACGTCGCCTTCGCTGGCCCAGCCTTCGCCGGTGCCGCGATGGAGCACGTCGTCGCCTGGCAGCACGTCGCCAGCGGCAACCGAGGGTTCGCCCGCGAGCGCGGCGTAGATCGGCCGGAAGTCCGGACGCGTGGCATCCATCAGCTGGTCGAAGCCGTCGATGACGAAGTAGGTCTTCTGGAAGCTGTCGATGCGGTAGCGGGTGCGCATGATGCGGCGCAGGTCGAAACCGATGCGGTTGGGCGCTGGCGATTCGAGGCAGTGGATCGACTCGCCGCGCGAACTGACGATGCCCGATCCGTAGATGCGCAGCCCGTCGTCCTGGCGGATCAGGCCGAACTCGACCGTGTACCAGTACAGGCGCGTCAGGTTCACCAGCGCATCGCCGCCGATGCCGTGCGCCTTCACGCCGCCGCGCCCGTACGCCTGCATGTAGTCGGCGAACAGCGGCGTCAGCAGCAGCGGCACGTGGCCGAAGAGGTCGTGGAAGAGGTCGGGCTCGGCGATGTAGTCGATCTGCTCGGGCTTGCGGATCCACCAGGTGACCGGGAAGCGCCGGTTGGCGAGGTGGTCGAAGAAATCCAGTTCCGGCAGCAGCCCCTCGACGCCGATCAGCTGCCAGCCGGTCGACTTCGCCAGCACCTCGTTGAGCTCGTCGAAGCGCGGGATCGCGTCCGGCGTCATGCCGAAACGTTCCTGGTTGTCGATGAACTCGCGGCAGGCGCGGCCCTTCAGCACCTCGCGCTGGCGCGCGAACAGCGTCGCCCAGGTGGCGTGGTCGTCGCGCGAGTAACTGGCCCACGGCTGCTCGACGATGGCCGTGGTGTAGACCGGCACGTAGCCCTTGTCGCTCTGCTGGTGCTCGACGCGGCGCGGCCCTGGCGTGTTCATGGTGCGACCCTCGTGGTGCGTGCCGACAGCTTAGCGCGTTCGCCCAGGGGCTTCAGTGCAGCGTCGGCCGGTCGGGACCGTCCTGACCGTTGCGGCGCGGGAACGGCACCACCGTGTCGCCGCTGGCCTGCGGCGCGCGCTGCCACAGCACCGGCACGTCCGCCGGGCGCGGCAGCGAGAACTCGTCTTCGGCCGGCACCAGCGCCTCCTCCTCGTCTTCCCAGCTGTAGCGCTTGCGTGCCGGCAGCGGGTCGCGCCGGTGCAGGAAGAAGGCGCACAGGATGCCCGCGACCGCGCCGGCCAGGTGGTACTCGAAGCTGACGTGTTCCTCGCGCGGCAGCACCGACAGCAGCATCCCGCCATAGAGGAAGAAGACCACCAGCGAGGTCACCACCGCGAGGCGGTCGCGCCGGATCAGTCCCATCACGAACAGGAAGAACATCAGGCCATGGGTGATGCCGCTGGCGCCCACGTGGACCGAATCGCGCGCGAACAGCCACACGCCGATGCCGGACAGCAGCCAGATCAGCGGCAGCGCGAGCCGGGCGGCGCGCGGATAGCAGTAGAGGGTGAGGGTCGCCAGCAAGGCGAGCGGCAGGGTGTTGGACACCAGGTGCTCGAACGAGGCGTGCGCGAAGGGCGCGGACAGGATGCCGACCAGCCCCTGCAGGTGGCGCGGGCGGATGCCGAGGTCGTCCAGCGACCAGCCCAGCAGCCATGCGCCCAGCCACGCGAGCCAGACGCCGGCGAGCAGCGCGCCGGCCCCGATCACGGCATAGCGCACACGCTGGCGGTCGCGCGCCACCGCGGACGCGCTGGATTCGGCAAGCGGCGGGGCGATGTCCATCCAGCGAGGGTGGGGGCGGGGGGAGCAGGCTCAAGGG
>JAEZQS010000044.1 GCA_023412995.1 Pseudomonadota bacterium | reverse complement strand
CCCCGCGGGCCGCCCCCCTCAAAAACGCACGGGCCGCTTGCGCGGCCCGTCCGGTTGGTGCCTGGGGTGACCCGTCAGGTCACTGGCAGACCTCGACCTTGACGTTGTCGATGTACATGCCGTTCGGCGACGGGGCGGTGGTGTTGGAGTCCGTCACCGCGCGCCAGCGCAGCTGCACCGACTGGCCCTCGAAGCCGTCGAGATCGACGATCGAGTGGATCGGCACGCTGGAAGGCGCATGGCACCACGCGAAATCGCCGGCGTTGGCCTCGCCCGGCGACACGATGCCGTCGTACGGATCGGTGAACAGGCGGCTGTTGTCGAGGTAGCTGAACGCGCCGGCGCCGACCTTCAGCTGCATCGTGCCGTTGTCCCAGCAACCCGCGCCATCGATCTCGAACGAGTGGTAGGTGTCGAACGAGAGAATCGTCGCCTGCACGCCGGCGGGCAGGGCGATCACCGGCGACGCCAGGCCGCGGTCGCTGGTGGTGGCGTTGTTGGGCACGCCCCAGACGGTGGTCGTCAGGCCGGTGCCTGCCGGGGCCGCCATCTGCGTCCAGCCGGTCGCACCGCTGCCGTCCGCCGTCCAGCCGTTCACGCCGCCCTGGAAGTCGTCGAGGAACACGGTGCTGGCGGTGGTGCCGGACGGGCATTCACCCGGGACGCCGGTGGTGAAGCCGAAGGTGGACGAGACCGGGCCGTCGCCGCAGTAGTTGTGCGGGGTGACGCGCCAGAAGTACGGCGTCTCGCTGTCGAGCACGGTGTCGACGGCCCACGTCGCGGCCTCCACCGTCGCGCTGGCGACGATGTTGGCGAAGCCGGCGTCGCTGGCGACCTCGACCGTGTAGCTGAGGGCGCCGGGGACGGCATCCCAGCTGAGCGTCGGGTGGACCTTGACGCCGGTGGCGCCATTGGCCGGCGCGACGAGAACCGGCACCGCCGGCGCGTCTTCGGAAATGCCGAACTCCAGCGCGACCGAGCGGGTCAGGCTGCCGCTGGTCGCGTCCACTTCCAGCGCGTACTCGCCGGAAGCGAGCGCGGCGCCGCCGGTGAGGGTCAGCGTGCTGTTGCCGGGAGCCTGCAGTGGGTTGGCCGAGAAGGTCGGCACCGCGCCCGGGGGAACGCCCGTCGCGGTCAGCGTGACCGGGCCGCTGAAGCCGTTCAGCACGCCCGCGCGCAGGTTCCACGACGGATCCTGGCTGTTGGTCGCGCCGCACATCTCGATGCGCTGCGGCGTGTCGCTGACCAGCGCGAAGTCGGGTTCGCCGCAACCGTCGAACTTGAACGAACACACGCGCGTGCGCCACGCCGAGGACGCGGTGCTGGCGTAGTACTCGCTGGTGAAATAGAACGTGCACTGGTCGACCGGATCGACGCTCATGGACGAGTAGTCGCCCCAGCGGCCGCTGCTGCTGGTCTGCGAGCCGTTGGCGACGCCTTCGGTGCAGTTCTGTTCGTCACGCAGGGTGCCGCGGGCGTCGTCGAGCGTGCGGCCGGTGACCTGGATCTGCGGGTGCATGGCGCTGTCGGACTGCGAATAGCCGACGCCGATGTTGCCGCTGCCGTCCATCGCGATGCCGCCCATCCAGCGGTTGGTCGCGTCGGGTGCGAACGTGCCCTGGTCGACGATCACCTTGTCGAGCGCCGCGGCGGGAACCGGCAGCGGCGGCACGGCGACGCCGTCGAAGTAGTCGGCGAACACACGGTCGCCGCCGGCGACGTTGGTCGACTTCAGCGCCAGGTGCACCCAGTTGATGCCGGCCTGCTGGGTGTCGCCCTGCACGGTGTGGTTGACCACCAGCGACATGCGGTAGGGCGCATCTTCCGGGAACGCGCGCACGTTGGCGCGGTACATGATGTGGGTGCCGAACGAGTCGAGCCCGTTGGCCGTGCCCTGCTGCGCCACGCTGTCATAGAACGGCGAGAACGACGCGCCCTGCACCGCGGTGACCGGCGAAACGCTGGTGCTGCCCGGGTTGGTCCAGTCCAGGCACATGTCCCAGAACAGGTACGAGCTGGTGTTGGCGTCGAAGTGCACGTAGCCGGGGCAGCTGCCGTTCGGTGCCGGCACGTTGCCGATCAGGTTGAACGGTTCGACGCCGTAGGCGTCGAAGCCGCCGAAGCGGACCATGGCGGCGTCGGCTTCTCCGGCCAGCATCTTGTCGCGCTCCATCGCGATCAGCGCCGCGCCCTGGAACGAGCTGCCGCCGCCGAACTCGTGCGTGATCAGCAGGTAGGCGTCCTGCGTGCCGCTCTCGTCGGTCCACACGCCCATCTTGGGGTAGTCGCCGAAGAACGGCCAGTTGAACTCGTAGCGGTTGTAGGTGCCGAGCGGGTCGGCGCTGGTCGAGACGGCCACGCACTGCGCGTACGGCGCGCTGGTCACGAACTGGCTCATCACCCAGCGCTGCGCCTGCGGGTCCCACAGCGCCAGCGGGTCGCCGGCATTGGTGGTCTCGCACTTGCCGCCGAAGCCGACGAAGAACGAGTTGCCGGGCGTGGCGCCCTGCACCTGGGTTCCGGTGAGCTTGTCGTAGACGGCCCACGAGCTGTTGACCCACTGGATGTAGTGCTGGTCGCTGACGTCGCCGTTGGTGTCGGGGGGCAGGCAGCCGCAGCCCGAGGTGGCCTGGTTGATGCCGTCGAAGCTGAGGTCCACCGCCGGGCCCGGCACGCCGGTCGGCATGCGCTGGATGCCCGGGTACGCCGGCTCGCGCAGCACGCGCGGCAGGCTCGGCTTGAGCAGGATGTTGGGAACGAGGAAGGGTTCTTCCTCGGTGCCCATCGGCGCCTGCGGCGGCATGGTGCGGATGATGTCGCGCATCGGCGCGGACACGTCATGCCGGGTGGCATGGATCACCGTGGGCGTCTGGTCCGCCGCGTTGGCGGCAGCTCCACAGGCCAGGAACGCGGCCGCACCCAGGGCGGCCAGATGGAAACGCGACAGAAGCATGGTCGAAGACTCCCCCAGCGAAGGCATGGCGGCAAGATTTGCTTCGGCAGCGGACGCCGTCATTCCGCCATCGAGGTCACGATCGTCCGGTTCCGTCCTTCGGCGCCTTCGCACCGCCGTCATGGCGTTCGAGGCGGCGCAGATGATCGTTGAGGAACTTGCGATGCGCCGCGGGCAGGGCGGGGTCGGCCAGGGCTTCGCCAATGGCCTTGCGCTCCAGTGCCGGCGACTCCCGCCGCAACATTGAACCCGCCCGCTCCACCAGCAGCGGCTCCCCGCTCCTCACCCAGCGCTGCAGCGCCTCGGCGGGAACCGGGACGTGCCGCGCGTCGAGCAGCTCGAGAGCTGCGAGGGCGAGGCCGGATGGGTCCGTAGCCGCACCAGCATATCCGCCTGCGGGCGTAGTTGTCACCATGTCCAGCGCGGCAGCCTTCCACCAGTCGCCGAGCGCTTCCGGGCGACGCCACGCCGCCATCAGCAAGGTGCGTCGCACGCCCGCCGGCGTGGCCGGGTTGCGCGCGACGGCTTCGATCGCCGCGCGGTCGCCGCGCCGCAGCCGCTCGGCCGCTTCGGGGTCCTGTGCCAGCTGCCCCGCCGCGAGCACCCGCAGCGAGGGATCGTCGCCGGCAAGGGCATCGAGCAGCAGGACCAGCAGCTTGCGTGATTCGCGGCCATCGCGGGTGCTGGCCTGGGCGAGGATGGCGCGTGCCGCGGGGGTGTCATGGAACAGCGCCGGTTCGAGGCCGATGCTGTCCAGCAGGCGCGCGCCTTCCTTGTCCACCATTTCGCGCTCCGGCCCGCGCGGGTCCTTGCGCAGGAAGGTGTAGCCGAACAGGTACGCCTCGCCGATGCGCGCGCCGCGCACCGCTGCCTCCGGCGCGCGCACGTCGATGCGCTCGGGCACGTCGTCCTGTCCGGACAGCACCTCGCGGCGGCTGAACACCAGGCGCGCCGGCGGGTTCACTTCCAGGAGCTCGCCAGCCACCAGCCGGTTGTCCGGCGCGAACAGCAGTTCCAGCGGCGGTTCCACCGGTCCGGCCGACGCTGGCGGGACGGCAAGGGCGGCCAGGGCCGCCAGCAGCAACGGGAGGAAAGCGGCGGCAGTCAGGCGCGGGTTGGGCATGGGGAGGGTGGCGGCAGGGACGGGGACGAACCAGCGCGGAGCTTACCGGGGGCCGGTGCCCCCGGGGTACCCGTGCCTGCGCTGCCGCGTCAGGCCTTCGCCTTCGACGTGCGCGCAGCGGCACCGGCCGCCTGGCGCAGGAGGTCCGCCTTGTCGGTCTTCTCCCACGAGAACGCGGTCGCCTCGTGCGTGTTGCCGGCGGAATCGGTGTAGGTCACCTGCTCGGGCCGGCGCCCGAAATGGCCGTAGCTGGCGGTGCGCTGGTAGACCGGGTGCACCAGGTCGAGCATGCGGATGATGCCGTAGGGGCGCAGGTCGAAATGGCGGCGGATCAGCTTCTCGATCACCTCGTCGGCGACCTTGCCGGTGCCGAAGGTGGTGACCGAGATCGAGGTCGGCTCGGCCACGCCTATGGCGTAGGACACCTGCACCTCGCAGCGGTCGGCGAGGCCCGCCGCCACCACGTTCTTGGCGACGTAGCGCGCGGCGTAGGCGGCCGAACGGTCGACCTTGGAAGGATCCTTGCCGGAGAACGCCCCGCCGCCATGGCGCGCCCAGCCGCCGTAGGTGTCGACGATGATCTTGCGCCCGGTGAGGCCGCAATCGCCCACCGGTCCGCCGATCACGAACTTGCCGGTCGGGTTGATGTGGTATTTGGTGCCCTTGTGCAGCCACTTGGCGGGTAGCACGGGCTTCAGGATGGTCTCCCGCACGGCCTCCACCAGGTCCTTCTGCTTCACGCCCGGATCGTGCTGGGTCGAAAGCACCACGGCGTCGATGGCGACCGCCTTGCCGTCCTCGTAGCGCAGCGTCACCTGGCTCTTGGCGTCGGGACGCAGCCACGGCAGCGGCGAGTTCTTCCGCTTGCGTACCCTGGCCTGTTGCTCGACCAGGCGATGGGCGAGGTGGATCGCCGCCGGCATGTAGCTGTCGGTCTCGTTGGTGGCATAGCCGAACATCAGGCCCTGGTCGCCGGCGCCCTGCTGCTCCGGGTTGCGCCGGTCCACGCCCTGGTTGATGTCGGGCGACTGCTTGCCGATCAGGTTCAGCACGCCGCAGGTCGCGCCGTCGAAACCGACCTCGCTGGAGTCGTAGCCGATGTCCAGGATCACCCGCCGCGTCAGCGCCTCGAGGTCGATCCAGGCGGACGTGGTGATCTCGCCGGCGACGATCGCGACACCGGTCTTCACCATCGTCTCGCAGGCCACGCGCGCGCGCTTGTCCTGGGCCAGGATCGCGTCGAGCACGGCGTCGGAGATCTGGTCGGCGATCTTGTCCGGATGCCCCTCGGAAACCGATTCGGAAGTGAACAGGGTGCTGCTCATCGCGGCATATATCCTTCAATACGGATGAATGGATGGATGGAAGGTCGCGGATAATACACCGCGGCGGCGGCGCGTGCAGGTGCCGCCGGCTGCCGGCAGGTGTCGGCGCAACGTCGGCCGGGCGCCGTCACGCGCTCGCCAGTTGGGCAAGCTGCGCCTCGAGCGCGGCCAGCGTGGTACTGAAGTCGGCCAGCCGCTGGCGCTCCTGCGCCACCACCGCGGCCGGTGCGTTGGCGACGAAGGTGTCCTTGCCGAGCTTGCCTTCGCAGCGCGCGATCTCGCCCTGCACGCGGCGGATCTCGCGTTCCAGGCGCTGGCGCTCGGCATCGAGGTCGATCAGGCCGGCCAGCGGGATCAGCACCCGCATCTCGCCGACGATGGCCGCTGCGGCAGCCGGTTCGGCTTCGCCTTCGGCGAGCCAGTGCTGCGCGCCGGCCCGTGCCAGGAACGCGATGGCGGCTGCGAACTTCCCCTGGCGCGCGCGATCGTTGGCGGTGCCCCCGGCGTAGAGCAGGGCGATTTCCTTGCCGGGTGGCACGTTCATTTCGCTGCGGATGCGGCGGACCTGGGTCAGTACCGCCTGCAGCCACTCGATTTCGCCGCAGGCCGCGGCATCGACCGGGAAGTCGGTCGCCTGCGGCCAGGCGCACTGCGAGATGGAGGCCGCGTCGCCGGCGGCAGGTGCGATGCCGGTGCCCTGGCGCAGCGCCTGCCAGATCTCCTCGGTGATGAAGGGCATCAGCGGGTGCAGGGCGCGCAGGGTGGCGTCGAGCACGCGCACCAGCGTGCGCCGGGTCGAGGCGGCCGCCGCGGCGTCGCCGCCCGCGAGGGCCGGCTTGGCGAGTTCGAGGAACCAGTCGCAATACGCATTCCAGGTGAACTCGTACAGCGCCTGCGCCAGCAGGTCGAAGCG
>JAEZQS010000004.1 GCA_023412995.1 Pseudomonadota bacterium | reverse complement strand
GAGAAGGCGACGTCGTACGCCTTCATGATCTCGCAGATCTCCTCGAAATGCTCGTAGAGAAAACTCTCCTTGTGATGGTGCAGGCACCACTTGGCCATGATCGAGCCACCGCGCGACACGATTCCGGTGACGCGATTGATGGTGAGCGGCACGTGGTGGAGCCGCACGCCGGCATGGATGGTGAAGTATTCGACGCCCTGCTCGGCCTGCTCGATCAGCGTGTCGCGGAAGATCTCCCAGCTCAGCTCCTCGGCGCGGCCATCGACCTTCTCGAGCGCCTGGTAGATCGGCACCGTGCCGATCGGCACTGGCGAGTTGCGAACGATCCACTCGCGCGTCTCGTGGATGTGTTTGCCGGTGGAGAGGTCCATCACCGTGTCGCCGCCCCAGCGGATCGCCCAGGTCATTTTTTCGACTTCATCGGCAATGTTCGAGCTCAGCGCCGAATTGCCGATGTTGGCGTTGATCTTGACCAGGAAGTTGCGCCCGATCGCCATCGGCTCGGATTCGGGATGGTTGATGTTGGCCGGGATGATGGCGCGCCCGCGCGCCACTTCGTCTCGCACGAATTCCGGCGTCATGCGCGCCGGCAGCGCCGCGCCGAAGGACTGTCCCGGGTGCTGCTTCAGCAGCGGCGAATCACGCAGCGCGTCCAGGCGCTGGTTCTCGCGGATGGCGACGAACTCCATCTCCGGCGTGACGATGCCGCGCCGCGCGTAATGCATCTGCGTCACGTTGGCGCCACCCGTGGCCACGCGCGGGCGCGGGATGGCGGGGAAGCGGACGTCCGCCAGTGACGCCGCGCTCGCATGGCGGCGCGTGAAGGGCGAGCTGAAATCGGCCAGCTGGCGCGTGTCGCCCCGCTCGTCGATCCATCGGGCACGCAGTGGCGGCAACCCGGCGGCAAGGTCGACGGAGTGCGCCGGATCGGTGTACGGGCCTGAGGTGTCGTACACCGTGAAGGGCGCGTTCGCGTGCGCGCCGAACAACGACGGCGTGTCGGCCTGGCTGATCTCGCGCATCGGTACGCGCAGGTCCGCGCGCGAACCCTGCACGTGGACCTTGCGCGAGCCGGGGATCGGCTGCACCACGGTGGCGGACAGTTCGGCGGCTTCGCGCTGCAGCGGGCTGGGTACGGCATTCATGGCGGGGTCCTCCCTCTGGGGAAAGCGCCCGCGGGACTGCGGGAACTTGCGAGGGAGGGCCCACGCACGCCGACGACGTGCGCTGCCGCGGAGCTTCCCTACGCCGGTATTCGCCGGATCAGGTTCGAAGGGACTCTCTCAGCCGGCTTGCCGGCACCCCCGCTCGCCTCGCCATTGAACCACGAAGCGGCGCGCGCGGACAGGAGCGCGCGTCGTGTCGCGCGCCAGTGCATCCTGGATCCGCCGGCGGCAGGCCCGGCTCGTTCCCGCCGCCCGGAGCCGGCACGCCATGGAGCGGATTTGTCTTCCCGCTGCGCCACGGCAAGCGCCTGCCGGACGACCCGGCTGCGGCGCGGGTCCGCCCGGCAGGCAAGGGCATCTGCCTGCCACGGCGGATGCTGGCAGCACCTGGCCGGATGGCCGCCCGATGCAGCGGGCATGATCCGGCGCCGGCGATCAGGGCGTGCACGTGGCAGGCGCTGGCGTGAGGCGTGCCAGTTCCAGCGTGCCGGACTGCCCGGCGTCGCTGCCGCCAGTGAAGCGGTACGCAAGGGTCGCCGAGGTGCAACCGTGCAGGATGAGATCGGCACTGCCGACCTGGGTGGTGGAGGTTGCAGCGGCCTGGTCGAACACCCCCCCGGTGGATTCGTGGATGCCGATGTCCTGCAGCGACATGACGCCGTCCACGAGCGGTGCCTGCAGGGTGTACCAGGCCTGCCCGCCAGGATCGCTGCCGGCGGCCGCCGCACCGAACGTGTACCACGCGCCGAACAGCACCCCCTGCACCGGATTGAACTCGAACACGAAGCCCTGTCCGCTGGTCGACGGATCGGCCCAGGCACCCGACCATGCGGCGGCCGTCACCGTCGCAGGCGCCGCTGCGCCGTCGCCTTCGGCGCAGCCGCTGCCGGCGAGCAGGCGCGCCAGCGGAACATGGCCACTGCGGCCGTCATCGAAGGCGTAGTCGAGGGAGGCGTGGCTGCAATCGGCGAACGCCACGGTCGCGTTCCCGATCGCCCGGGTCACGCTTGGCTGGGATGAATCGAAGCGGCCGCCGAGGGTCTGGTAGATCGGCAGGATCGAGGCGCCCTGCGCAGACAGCGCCCCCTGCACCGTGTACCAGCGCACGCCACCTGCGACATCGGTGTCGTAGGTGAACCAGCCGCCGAAGAGGAAGGCCGTGTCGTCGCCGAAGTGGTCCTCGACCACGTCCAGCACGAAGCCCTGGCTGTCGGTGGCCGCGTTGGCCCATGCGCCGGACAGCGCGGCCTGGTTGGCGCTGAAAGCGGGCGCGGGACCGGTCGCATCGTTGTTGGCACGGATGAACGCGGCCACGTTGTCGGCAAAGGGGACTTCCAGTCCGGGGAACAGGATCGGCGGGCATCCGCTGCCGCCGCCGTCGAGGCGGATGAGCTGGCGCACCGGCGCCGACGTCAGCGAGGCAAAGAAGCCGGGCGCGTCCTGTTGCGGCTCGTTGCCGCTGTAGATGACGAGGGTGGGACGCTCGATCCGCGACGTGTCGGCCACCTCGGGCGCGCGCGGAGCGAAAAACACCGTGCCGATGCGATCCCCGGCCGGCAGCGCGTTGGCGATGCGCGCCGTCGTGTTGGTGGCGGCGCCACCGCCGACCAGCCACACCGGCACGCCGGCCTGCTGGCGCGCCCACCGGGCCAGCGAGGCGATGTAGTCGGTGCGATAGAGCGAGTTGTCCGACGCCGCATCGACCAGCAGGAGGGCGATGCCATGGTCGGCCAGCTGGGTGCGCGTGCGGTAGAGGGGGAAGCAGCGTTCGTTGACGCGGCCATTGTCGGCGATGCCGAGCGGCTCGGTGCCTCCCGAAAGGCCGATGATGGTCGCAATGGGCGCGTCCGGACGCACGTCCATCACGCGCTGGGTCACGCCGGGCGCCACTTCGAGGTCCAGGATGCGGGTGGTGTTGGCGGCCGTGGCGGGCCCGCCGGCAGCCAGCAACACGGCGAGGGCGGCGGCGCGCCAGGTGGCCAGCGGATGGGAAAGGGCATGCGCCATGGGGGGCTCCTCGAGGTCGGAAAGGGCGTCACGCCACCTGTTCAGGGTTTCACGGGCGAAATTACAGCATCGCCGCCCCGCGCGATGCATCCCGCCACGGCACGCGACACCTTCCACAGGGTTTCGCTCGGAGTGCGGTGCGCCTTACCAGGCGGGCGGCGTGGCCCACGGCGGCGGCACCAGGACGCCGACGCCGGACAGGCGCTCCAGCAGGTAACGGCGATGGAAGCCGGCATCGAAGCGGAGCAGCTGCGCCGGATCGCGCACGACCTCCGCTGCATCGGTGTCGTCGTACTGGCGGTGCCAGCCGTTCGCGCGCTCGGCGCCGTTCCAGCGCGCGCGGCGGTCGCGCAGCTTGCGCCTCGCCTGCGCCCGCGTGCGGACCGGGTAGTGTTTGAGCAGGAACTTGTACGGGTACACGCGCCGCCCCGCGAAGGCGACGTCGTGGCCGGCACTGCGCGCCAGCGCGACCCGGCCGGCGCACTGCTGCCAGCCACGGCGCTGGTGGAAGTGGCCGGGGTGGGTGCTGAACTCGAAATGGCGGAAGTGGCATTCGGGGTCGTTGCCCGCCACGAAGTCATCGTCGGTCGGCCAGAACGTCAGCGTGACATGGTCGATGCAGTTGTAGCCCTCCTCCGACACATGCCATAGCGCGTCACGCAGGGTGACGCCGGGCCAGGGGCTGCGACGCCGCTCGTCGACGTCATGCAGCACCACCCAGTCGGCGCGGGTGGCGTGGGCGGCCATCAGCTCCACCCGTTGCAGCAGTGCGGCAAGATCGTAGGTCCCCGGATCGGCGCCTGCAGGAAAGCGCTCCACCGGCACGCCCGCCGCGCGCGCGATGTCCGGGGTGCCATCGTTCGACCAGTTGTCGAGCACGATCGGATCGAGGCCCTGTTGCACGAGGTCGGCGAGGGTTCCGGCCAGGAGATCTTCCTCGTTGCGTGCCGGCACGATCGCCAGCACCCGAAAACCCGCCGGCGCCGGCCTGCGCGGGATGGCGCGCGAATCGAGCACGGCGATGGTCCCCTCGCCGCCCGGGCCGGCGCCTGCAAAGGCCACATCGTGCCGCAGCACCAACGCCTGCTGCAGGGCCTCGGCATCGCCACCCCGCGGGGCAGCCACCAGGCAGGGCTGCGCGACCGGACGGCGCATCAGGGTGCCCAGTGCACGCTGCGCCGCCGCCGCGTCGCATGCTTCGACGCGGGCGATGCGCACGCAGTCTCCGCTGCCACGCGCCATCGCACGGCATGGGGCAGGCTCCGCCGTGGTCGCGGGGATTCCCTGCAGCGCCCAGCCCGCACCCTGCACGGGTGCCACGGCACGCGCCACGCCACCGCGGGCAGATGCCAGGTAGCGCGCGAAGCGGCACAGCTCGCCCGCGGCACCGCCGGCGCCTGCATCGGCTTGCGTGGTGGGAGACGCCGCAACCTGCATGCCCGCGGCGAAGCAAGAAGCGTACCCTTCCGCGTGCGACCAGCGATGCCGCGCGCACGGCTCCCGTGGCGTATCGGCAAAAAAATGACGCGCGCGGCGAAAACGGTTCGTCGTCCCGCGCTGCCGCGTCCGCCGCAACCGACCGGACGCCGCCAATGGCGGGCTCCGGCCCGCGACGGCAGCGCCTGCTGCAGCGTCTTGAAAGGACGGCGCGGCGGGGCCAGTTCCCTGCAAGGCGCGCAGCTGGAGCGAGCACATGGCACATCCACTGATCCGATGGCAGGCAGCCCGGCACGTCGCAATCGGGCTCGTGCTGGCGCTGCTGCCCTTCGCGGGCGTCGCGCAAGGCATCGACGAAGGACGCGTGAGCGTGCACTGGACCGATCCGGCCGGATTCGCCGAGGCCGGGCCCAACGCCGGCATGCGGCCACAGCAGCCGGAGGAATGGCTGGTGCCGCTCGCCCGCCACCTCGCCGCGCGTGCCGGCAGGATGCTGCCGGAGGGCGAGCGGCTGGAGGTCACGATCAGCGACGTCAAGCGCGCCGGCAGCGTCGAGCCGTGGCGACGGCCGCCACTCGACGAGGTGCGCGTGGTGAAGCGCCTCTATCCACCGCACATCACGCTTTCCTTCGTCCTGCGCGATGCCGGCGGCAACGTGCTGCGTGAAGGCACGCGCGAGCTGCACGATCCCGCCTTCCTCGACCGTGGCACGATCAACCGCAACGATCCGCTGCGGTACGAGAAGCGCCTGCTGGACGACTGGCTGCGGCGCGAGTTCGACGCCGCCGACGGCAGCAACGCCCGCCGCTGACGGGCGAGCGCCGCCAGGCGGCGGGATGCGGTCAGGTGTCGAAGCAGCCCGGAAGCTGCAGGCCGGACGGCATCACCCTGCACACACGCCTCGCGTGACGCCGGCCGCGCTCCGCGCGTCCCGCCTGCAGGTTTGCCGGCGCGGGCGCGCGCGGCACAATGACGTTCCCTCCAGGAGCCGCGCATGGACATCAAGCATCCCGACCTGCATCCGCTGTTCGCCGCGCACATCGAAACGATGAAGGCGCGCGCCACGCATGCGCTGGCCCTCGCCGGACGCGAGCACCTGGTGATCGCCGCAGGGCAGCCCGCGATGCAGTTCCAGGACGACCGGCCCTATCCCTTCGCGGTCAATCCGCACTTCAAGCACTGGTTGCCGGTGACGCGCGCACCCGGCTCATGGCTGGTGTTCACGCCTGGCGAGAAGCCGCGCCTGGTCTACCTGCAGCCAAGCGACTACTGGCACGTGGTGCCGGATGCGCCGGCCGGGTACTGGGTGGAGCAGTTCGACATCCGCATCATCCACGAGGCGAGCGATGCGCGTGCGCAGCTGCCGGCCGAAAGCGCCGCCTGTGCGATCGTCGGCGAACCGGGCGCGGCGCTGGACGGCTTCGTGCCCGACAACCCGCCGGCGCTGCTCGATTACCTGCACTACCAGCGCTCGTACAAGACGCCTTACGAGCTGGCCATGATGCGCGTCGCCAGCCGCATCGGCGCGCGCGGCCACCGCGCTGCAGCCGCGGCGTTCCAGGCCGGCGATTCGGAATTCGCGATCAACGTCGCCTACATCGCGGCCACGCGCCAGCTCGGCGACGAGCTGCCCTACGACAACATCGTCGCGCTCAACGAGCATGGCGCGGTGCTGCACTACACCGACCTGCAGCACGCGCCACCGTCGCAGCGCCATTCGTTCCTGATCGACGCCGGCGCCAGCTTCCACGGCTACGCCAGCGACATCACGCGCACGTATGCCGGGCCCGGCGGCGGCGAGTTCCAGGAGCTGATCGATGCGGTGGACGGCGCCCAGCGCGGATTCTGCAACCGCGTGCGTGCCGGCCAGCCCTACCCGGAGCTGCACATCCACGCCCACCACGTGCTGGCGGAAATCCTGCACGAGCACGGCTTCGTGCGCATGCTGCCGGAAAGCGCGGTGGAATCGGGCGTCACCTCGACGTTCTTCCCGCATGGCCTCGGCCATCCGATCGGGCTGCAGGTGCACGACGTCGCCGGCTTCCAGGCCAGCGAAACCGGCGGCACGATCCCGCGCCCTCCCGGCCATCCCTACCTGCGCATGACGCGCACGCTCGAGCCCGGCATGGTGGTGACGATCGAACCCGGCCTCTATTTCATCGACATGCTGCTGGCCGAACTGAAGGAGAAGCCGGCGGGCAAGTCGGTCGACTGGGACAAGGTGGACCGTTTCCGCCGCTACGGCGGCGTCCGCATCGAGGACGACGTGGTGTGCACGGAAGGCGAGCCGGAGAACCTCACGCGGGCGGCGTTTGCGGAGGTGCGCTGAGGCCGCCGGGGGAATCGCCGACGCGCCGCCGTGTGGACAGGATGTCACGAGCGCAGCGCTGGCGCTCCCGCGATCACCTGCCCTCCTTCAATCCGGGTCGTGTTCCAGAGCGAACACACCGGATCGCACAGGCCCGT
The DNA here is from genome assembly GCA_023412995.1 of Pseudomonadota bacterium. Classification (GTDB taxonomy): domain Bacteria; phylum Pseudomonadota; class Gammaproteobacteria; order Xanthomonadales; family Rhodanobacteraceae; genus Dokdonella_A. The sequence goes on along the minus strand of JAEZQS010000004.1, from coordinate 11,432 downwards.
CGGGACGGGACGTCGTGTATTCACCATAACCAAGCCGAGCCGCGAAGCGGCTTCGGCTTGAATGATTTGTTAGCTGGCCGCGTTACACCAGCCAACCGCGTGCGATTCCTTTGCGGCTGAGCAGGACGAGACCGATGCCAACGGCAAGCACTACCGCTTGCATGACGATAGCAACAGGACCAGCCAAGCTCGCTCCGTCTGCCAGCACAAAGAGGCCAAAATCCTGAGCCAGAATGCCGAGCAGGGAGAGGACAAAAACAGGGAGCGTCCACTTCTTGCCCAGCAGGAGGCCAATGGAACCCAGAGCCCCGCCGAACACCGCAATTGCTGTCGCTGCAACCGCCCAGCCAGGACGTGCGGCGTAGAGCGCTTGTTGCGCCTCGGGAAGCTTGGCCAGGTCTTCTGGCGAAAGAAGAAGGTCAGAGAGGAATGCAAGACAGCCGAGCAGATTCCAAAGCAACGCCAAGACTGCGACAACTTTGAACCAAGCAGGTGTGTTCATTCGATTCCTCCCCAGATTGGAACGAAATGCTTTGGCCAGCTAACACTTGAATTAAGCCGCGCCGCGAAGCGGCGTCGGCTTGAATGAATTGTTAGCTGCCAGCGGACAGCAATGGATTTCGCTCATTGAAGTCTCCAAGATCAGGCATCTCGCCAGCGACGAATCCCTCAAAGACCAATTGAAATCGCTCGATAGTTTCGTGAAGGCTTTCGGTTGCGAGGTTTTGGATTGTATAGATGTCATTCGGATTGAAGTGAGCAGCGAAGAGGCTGAAGGTAGCGCTGAAGAGGCGAAATTCCCGCGAGCGCAACTCTGCATCTGAGCCGCCGACGCTGATAAGCTGAAACAGCGCCCACTCCACCTTCCAGTACTCATCTTGCGACCACGTCGCATCTTCGTACAGGCACGCCCTAAACGATGCCTCGTCAAATTCGCCAGACCACGGGTGGTTTCGTGCAATTACTGTGTGAGCATCCATTGCAGCTAACTTCAATTCGACCGACAACCGGGATGTAATCCCGCAGCGTAACCACGGCCGCCTACAGGCTTTCGCCTGGATTCCCGCACACGAATCAACGACTCCCCCAAGCTTCGCCGCTATTCCCGCAGCGCAACCCCGCAGCCTTCCCCCCGGAACCCGCAATGACCCTCGCCTGATCCTCTCACCGGATACGGGTGGCGGCAAGCGTTCGAGAGGGCCGTTACGGCGCGGGCGGTGGATACCGGGCGACTGGGAAGAAGGCGTGCGGCGAGCGTTGTCGGCGTCGGTGTGGTGTATCCGGGCGCCCGGTCGCGGCTGAAGCCGGCTCCTGCAGGAGATCAGATCGCCGCCTTGTCGGGTTCTCAGTGATATCCCTCTCCCGCCTTCACCTTGCCGCGGAACACGCGATACGAGTAGGCGGTATAGGCGAGGACGGTGGGAATCATGATGGCGGTTCCAACGAGCATGAAGCCCTGGCTGCTCGGCGGGGCCGCGGCGTCCCAGAGGGTCATGTCGGGTGGGACGATGTTGGGCCAGATGCCGGCGACGAGGCCGATGAAACCCAGGCCAAAGAAGGAGAGCGCGAGGACGAACGGGGCGAGCTCGCGATCCTTCAGCACCGCGCGCCACAGCAGCACGGCGACCAGCGCGGTCAGCACGGGCACGGGGGACAGGTAGAGGATGTTGGGCCAGGTGAACCAGCGTTGCATCAGGGCGTCGTTGACGAAGGGCAGCCACGCGCTGACCAGCGCCATGAAGGCGATCACGGCCATCATCAGCGGGCGAGTGAGGTCGAAGGCGATGCGCTGCGGACGGGCGTCGGTCTTGAGCACCAGCCAGGTGGCGCCGAGCAGGGCGTAGCCGAAGACGAGGGCGACGCCGGTCAGCATCGAGAACGGGCTGAACCAGGCGAATGCGCCCGAAAGGTACTTGCCGCCGGTGAGCGGCATGCCTTCCACCAGCGCGCCGAGGATGACGCCCTGCGAGAACGCGGTGACGATCGAGCCCACGGTGAAGGCGATCCCCCAGAAACGCCGTGCGCGCTCGGCCTTGAAGCGGAACTCGAAGGCGACGCCGCGGAAGATCAGCGCCACCAGCATCAACAGGACCGGCACGTACAACGACGACAGCACGATGGCGTAGGCGCGCGGAAACGCGGCGAACAGGCCGGCGCCGCCGAGCACCAGCCAGGTTTCGTTGCCGTCCCAGATGGGCGCGGCGGTGTTCATCATCAGATCGCGCTGGTCCTCGTCGTCGGCGAACGGCGCCAGCACGCCGATGCCGAGCACGAAGCCGTCGAGCAGCACGTACATCATCACGCCGAAGCCGATGATGAAGAACCACACCACCGGCAGCACGTTCGCGACGGTCATGGGCGCGCTCCTTCGCGGTCGGCGGCGGACAGCGGCCGTGCCGGGGTCTGCTCCGGGGTACCGCGCGGCGGCGCCGCGGTGGGGCCGGTGCGCACCAGCTTGAAGAGATAGCGCGTGCCGAAGCCGAACACGATGGCGTAGACGACGATGAAGGTGATCAGCGAGGCGAGCACGCTGCCGGCGGCGACGTTGCTGCTGAAGGCATCGGCCGTGCGCATCAGGCCGTACACGACCCATGGCTGGCGCCCGATCTCGGCGGTGTACCAGCCCGCCAGCACCGCGACGAACCCGGCTGGCGCCAGAAGGCGCCAGGCGTGCAGGTACCAGCGTGCCTCGAACAGCGTGCCGCGCCACCAGCGCCAGAGACCGATGCCGGCCAGCGCCAGCATCAGCAGGCCCAGCCCGACCATTACGCGGAAGGCATAAAACGGTGGCTTCATGGGCGGACGCTCGTCGGCCGGGAAATCCTTGAGGCCCTTCACCTCGCCGTTCCACTCATGGGTGAGGATCAGGCTGCCCAGGCGCGGCACGTCGATGGCGTAGCGGTTGGTCCCGGTTTCCCCGTCGGGAATGGCGAACAGGGTCAGCGGCACGCCGCGCGCCGTCTCCCAGCGCGCCTCGATCGCCGCCAGCTTGGCCGGCTGGTACTCGCGCACGGCAAGCCCGTGCAGGTCGCCGACGATCACCTGCACCGGGGCCGCGATCGCGACGAACGCGAGCGCGCAGCGCAGCATCACGCGCGCTTCGCCGGGGTGGCGCCCACGCAGGAGGTAATGCGCGGCGACGCCGCCGACCACCATCGCGGTGGTCAGGAAGGCCGCCAGCACCATGTGCGGCAGGCGCGTCCAGAAGGAGGGGTTGAAGATCACCGCCCACCAGTCCACCGGGAAGAACACGCCATCGCGCAGTTCATGCCCGGCCGGCGTCTGCATCCAGCTGTTGGCGGAGATGATCCAGAAGGTCGACACCAGCGTGCCGCAGGCAACCATCAGCGTGGCGATGAAATGCATGCGCTCGCTGACGCGGCGCCAGCCGAACAGCATGACGCCGAGGAAGGTCGCCTCGAGGAAGAACGCGGTCAGCACCTCGTAGCCGAGCAGCGGCCCGATCACGTTGCCGGTGGCGACCGAGAAGCGCGACCAGTTGGTGCCGAACTGGAAGCTCATCACGATGCCCGACACCACGCCCATGGCGAAGGACACGGCAAAGATGCGCAGCCAGAAGAAGTAGAGATCGATCAGGCGCTGCTCGCGCCGCTTCAGCCAGCCGGCTTCGAGGAACACCAGCCACCACGAGAGGCCGATCGTGAAGGCCGGGAACAGGATGTGGAACGACATCACGAAGCCGAACTGGACGCGTGACAGGAACTCGGCGTCTGCCATCAGTCTTTCGCTCCCTGGCAGGCCGCGAGGCGCGATCCTGCCGGCTGCTTGCCCGGCCCCGCGCCAGTCTACCCCCGCGGCGCCGGTGACTTCGACGCGCGTCCCGGCGGAGTGCCACCAGGCAAGCTGCTAGGATGGCCGGTTCACGCCCGCCGCAATGGCCCGTGCTCCGTGATCATCTCGCACCGCCACCGCTTCATTTTTTTCGCCGTGCCCAAGACCGGCACCCATTCGGTGCGTCAGGCGCTGCGCGCGCACATGGGGCCGGAGGACATGGAGCAGGTCGGCCTGTTCGCCGACAAGCGGCTGCCGTACCCCTCGCTCGCCGCGATCGGCCACGGCCACCTCGCCGCGCGCCAGGTGCGCCCGGTGCTGGGCGCCGATACCTTCGATGCGTATTTCCGCTTCGCGTTCGTGCGCAACCCGTACGACCGCTTCGTGTCCTACTGCGCGTTCATGGCGCGCGAGACGGGCGACTTCGAGCGTCACCCGCTCGCCTTCATGAAGTACGTGCTGCGCGAGCTGCGCCCGTTCGGCCACGTGCTGTTCCAGCCGCAGGCAAGCTTCCTGGTCGGCGAGGACGGCCGCCTCGCCATGGACATGGTCGGGCGCACCGAGGACATGCAGGGCTCGTACGAGGCGATCTGCGCGCGCATCGGCATCCCGGCGGCGCCGCTGGAGAGAGCCAACCGCTCCTCGCACCGTCCGTACTGGAGCTACTACGACGACGAACTGGTCGGGATGGTGGCGCGCCTGTACCAGCAGGACCTGGCCCTCTTCGGCTACGCCTTCCCGGCCGTCGGTCGAAAAGCGAAAGACTGAACCACGAAGGACACGAAGAGCACGAAGAGAAGTCCGGCAGATTGAAACGCCGGGCACACCGGGCGCACCGAGGAAGAGCCAGGAACGACCGGTACAAGCCAAAACCGCAATGCGCTGAAGAGGACGGCCCTCACCTGCAGCCCGACAGGTTCTTGATCAGGCCTCTTCTTGCTCCGTGTGCCCTGTGTGCCCGGCGTTTCAGGCTTTCGGTCTGCGCCCGGGCGCAGCGTCGGTGCGCGCGCCCTGCATCAGGGCCTCGATCTCGTCGGGATCCTTGGGCGCGGCGGCCGAGAGCACTTCCGGATCGCCACGGGTGACCACCACGTCGTCCTCGATGCGGATACCGATGCCGCGGTAGCGCGCCGGTGCGCGGCGGTCGTCGGGGGCGATGTAGAGGCCGGGCTCCACCGTCACCACCATGCCCGGCTCGAGCAGGCGGAACTCGCCGTCGATGCGGTAGTCGCCGGCGTCGTGCACGTCCAGCCCCAGCCAGTGCCCGGTCTTGTGCATGTAGTAGCGCCGGTAGGAATGCTCGCGCAGGGCCGTCGCGAGGCTCCCCGACAGGAGCCCCAGGCGCAGCAGGCCACGCGTCAGCACGCGCACGGCCGCCTCGTGGAAGGCATCGAACGGCCGCCCCGGCCGCACCTCGTCGATGCCGGCGAGCTGCGCCGCCAGCACCAGCTCGTACAGCTCGCGCTGCGGCGGCGTGAAGCGCCCGTTGACCGGAAAGGTGCGCGTGATGTCGGAGGCATAGCAGGCGAACTCCGCGCCGGCATCGACCAGCAGCAGGTCGCCGTCCCGCAGCACCGCGTCGTTCGCGCGGTAATGCAGCACGCAACCATTCGCGCCGCCGCCCACGATGGGCTCGTAGCTTGCTTCCGCCCCTTCGCTGTGGAAGGCGTGCAGCAGCTCGGCCTCGATCGCGTGCTCGTTCATGCCCGGGCGCACCCGCTGCATCGCACGCACGTGCGCCGCGGCGGCGATGCGGGCGGAACGGCGCATCAGGCGCAGCTCGCCGCGCGACTTGTACAGGCGCAGGTCGTGCAGCAGGTGCGAAAGCGCGACGAACTCGTGCGGCGGCCGCGCGCCCTGGCGTACCTGCGCGCGCACCCGGTTGACCCAGCCGATCAGCTTGAGGTCGAAGTCGGTATCGCGGCCGAAGTGGTAGTAGACGCGCGTGCGGCCCTCGATCAGGCCGGGCAGGATCTCGTCGATGTCCTCGATCGGGAACGCATCGTCCATGCCGAAGCGCTCGACCGCGCCGGTGGTACCGGCGCGCGGGCCATCCCAGCGCTCGCGCTCGGCATCGCGTTCGCGGCAGAAGAGGATCGCCTCCGCCGCGCCGCGCCCGGGCACCAGCGCGAGCACCGCGTCGGGTTCGGGGAAGCCGGTCAGGTAGTGGAAGTCGCTGTCCTGCCGGTAGGGGTAGTGCGCATCGTTGTTGCGCACGCGCTCGGGCGCGGCGGCCACCACGACGATGGCGTCGCTGCCGGCCATGCGCATGAGCTGGCGGCGGCGGCGCGCGAATTCCTTCGCCTCGATCATGCGCGGCGACCTCGGGGAAGGTGCATCGGCGGCCTCAATGCAGGGAGGGGGTGGTCGCGCGCCGCGTGGCGAGCGCGTCGCGGTGCAGCAGGGCCGCCGCCGTGCGCACGAACTCGAGTACGTCGGCCAGCGCGCGTTCTTCGCCGGCATCGCCGGTGCCTTCCAGGCGCGACGCGGCAATCGTGCCGAAATCGCCGAGGATCTCGCGCGCATCGGCCGGCAGCGCGGGGATCAGCGCAGCGCCGCCCAGCCCGAACCCGCCAAGGAACCCGCGGCACCATTCCACCAGCGCGGCGGCGCGGCGCGGCATCGGTTCGCTGGCGGCGGGGAGCAGCGGCTCGACCTCCGCCAGGGGTGCCGCGAACTGCGTCTGGCAGGCGCGGAAGAAGGCCTGCAGGCGCGGATCGGCGGCAGCAGCCGGATCTTCCGGCGAAAGGGCCAGGCTCTCCAGCCACTCCCCGTCGGCCGGGGTGGCGCCGCTGCAGAGATAGCCGCAGAGCGAACCGTGCAGGTCGGAGGCATCGATGCCCAGGCGCAGCGTGCGCAGCACGCCGGCCAGTTCGGCGTGGTCCGGACCCGGCGCCGCGGCGGAGGCAGGAGGCGTCATCGACAGCAGTCTAGCAGGCGCCCGCGATGCACGCCGATGGCGCGCCGCGTGCATGGCGGATGCAGCGGGGTTTGCCTAAACTCCCCTCCGGAATCGCTGGAAGACCACACGCATGACCTGTACCGCGTCGCCCACGGGCCGACCGCTCCGGCGCTGCCGTTGGCGTGTCGTCCTGTTGCTGGCTGCCCTGCTGCTGTCGGCGCAGGTGCAGGCCGGCGCCGTGCGGCGCGATTTCTACTTCCAGACCATCAACACCGAACACGGCCTGGCGCAGAACACCGTCAGCGCGTTCCTGCAGGATCGCACCGGCTACCTGTGGATCGGGACCGACAGCGGACTGCAGCAGTACGACGGCTATTCCTTCGTCACCTTCGCGCACTCCGCGGAAGATCCCGGCAGCCTTCCCGAGGGACCGGTCACGGCGCTGGCCGAAGACGGCGCGGGTGCCCTGTGGCTCGGCACGCCGGGATCCGGCCTGGTGCGGCATGCGCCCGGCAGCGACCGCTTCGAGCGGGTGGCGCTCGGCGGCGCCGACGCGGCCAACGTGCATGCACTGCTGTTCGATCCCGCCAACGGCTTGTGGGTGGGCAACGACGGCGGCCTCGTGCTGGTGGACCCCGCGACCTTCCGCGTCGTGCGGCACCTGCCGATGAAGCGCCACAACGGCCAGCCGGTGATGCTGCGCCAGCTGCGCAGCGGTGCCGATGGCAGCCTGTGGATCGCCAGTTCCGCGGGCCTCTGGCGCCTGCTGCCGCAGGCGCAGACGCCGCAGGCCGTCGCCCCGGCGGTGATCGCCGATCCGCGCGGCTTAATGCTCACCCACGACGGCCGCCTGCACGTGGCGGCGGCCGAAGGCCTCTGGCGCGTGACCGCCAACGGCAACCCGGAACTGGCCTGGCCGCTTGCCGGCGAGGGCACCATCACCGCCATGGCGGAGGACGGTCGCGGCCGCATCTGGCTGGCGGTGGCGCACGAGGGCCTCGCGGTGTTCGATCCGGCCAGCGGCGGCACGCAGTGGCTGCGCCCCGGCACCGGCACCGCCGGTGCCCCGCCGGACGCCGTCATCACCAGCCTGCAGGTGGACCGCTCGGGCCTGCTCTGGCTCGGCACCCACGAACGCGGCATCAGCAAGGTCGATCCGGCCGGCACGCCTTTCCGCTACGTGGTGGATCTCGACCCGCTGCGGCCCGGCACCGCCACCAACTACGTGCGTGCCGTGCTCGAGGCCGCCGACGGCAGCCTCTGGCTCGGCACCGAGGGCGATGGCCTGAAGCGCTACTGGCCGCGCGAGAACCGCTTCGACTACTTCGGCGACGTCACCCTGGTCGGGGTGGACGACAGCGTCCGGGCGACGCACCTCGTCGTCCATGCGTTCGCGCCAGCCGGCGAAGGGCGCGTATGGATCGGCACCAGCAGCGGCGCCGCGCTGTTCGACCCGGCACGGCGCACCGCGACGTTCCTGCCGACCGACCCCAGCGGCCGCAACGGGCTGGCCGACCCGCACGTGCGCGCGCTGGCGCTGGCTCGCGATGGCGCCCTCTGGATCGGCACGACGCGGGCGGGCCTGTCGCGCTACGACCCCGCCACCGGCCAGTGGAAGACCTGGCGCCAGGTGGCGACGGAAGGCGTTGCCGGCGGACTCAGCGACGACCGCGTGCTGGCCCTGCGCCAGGACCATCTCGGGCGCCTCTGGGCCGGCAACATGACCGGGCTCAACCTGGTGGACAGCGCCAGCGGCCAGGTGCGCGTGTTCCACAGCGACGCGGCCGACCCGCACTCCCTGCCGGCCAACCTGGTGCGCGCCATCCACGAAACGACCGACGGCGAATTGTGGATCGGCACCCAGGCCGGGCTGGGCCGGCTCGACCGGCTCGACGACACGCGCGCGCGCTTCTCGCGCTGGCTGCCGGGCGACGGCCTGCCGAGCGGGACGGTGTACGCCATCGCCGACGACCGCATGGGCCGGCTGTGGTTGAGCACCAACCGCGGCATCGCCTCGTTCGACCGCACCACCGAGACCTTCCGCTCGTTCACCCTCGCCGACGGCCTGCAGGGGATGGAGTTCAACGGCGGCGCCGCAGCCAGCCTGGCCAGTGGCGAACTGGCCTTCGGCGGCGTCAACGGCCTCAACCTCTTTTCGCCGCAGGCGATCGTCGGCAGCCGCTTTGCCGCGCCGGTGGTGTTCACGGCGGTGGACATCGGCGCGAGCCACGTGCCGCTGCGCGCGGGCGAGCCCCTGTCCATGGCGATGGCCGACCGCATCGTGCGCTTCGAATTCGCCGCGCTCGATTTCGCCGCGCCGGCGCGCAACCGCTTCGCCTACCGCCTGGTCGGATTCGACGAACGCTGGATCGAGGCGGGCTCGCGCCACGATGCGACCTACACCAACCTCGATGCCGGCCTCTACACGTTCCAGGTGCGGGCGAGCAACCACGACGGCTACTGGAGCGACCAGGTCGCCAGCATCGACCTGCGCGTGACGCCGCCGTGGTGGGACAGCCTGCCGGCGCGCCTGGCCTACCTGTTCGCCGGGCTTGCGATCGCCGTCGTCGCATGGCGCACGCACCGGCGCCGGCGGCGGGAAGAGCTCAGCTTCCACCACGACCTCAAGGAACGCGAGGACCGGCTGCGCCTCGCGTTGTGGGGTTCGGGCGACGATTTCTGGGACTGGAACATGCTCGAGGGCACGTTCTACGTCACCGGTTCCGGCGAGCTGTTCAAGGATGTCGAGCGCCGCCCGATCGCGCTGCCGGAAGCCTGGTTCACCGAGCACGCGCATCCGGACGACCTCGCCGCCATGCGCTCGCGCCTCGAGCAGCACATCCGCCGCGAAACCGACACGTTCGAATCCGAGCACCGCCTGCGCAACCGCGATGGCCAGTGGGTGTGGACGCTCGCGCGCGGCAAGATCGTCGAGCGCGACGAGGAAGGCCGGCCGCTGCGCATGTGCGGCACGGCGCGCGACGTGACGCGTGCGCGCGCGGTCGAGCACGATCGCCGGATCGCCCAGGAAGTGATCCGCAGCATGAGCGAGGCGGTCGCGGTGAGCGACCTCGAGCACCGCTTCCTCACCGTCAACCCGGCATTCGAGAAGATCACCGGCTGGCGCCAGGAGGAAGTCGCCCACCGCGCGGCCTCCCTCCTCAACTGTTCGCAGCACTCGGCCGAGTACTACCTGGCGATGCGCGAGGAACTGGCGCGCAACGGGCACTGGGGCGGCGAGCTGTGGCAGCGGCGCAAGAACGGCGAGGAGTTCCTGAGCTGGGTGGAGGTGTCGGAAGTGCGCGATGCCAACGGCAAGCGCAGCCACTGGGTCAGCGTCACCTCCGACATCACCGACCGCAAGCGCACCGAGCAGGAGCTGCGCTACCTCGCCAATTACGACGCCCTCACCGGCCTGCCCAACCGCACCCTCCTGAGCGAGCGCATCGGCCACGCGATCATCCGCGCGCGACGCGGCGCGCGACGCGTGGCGGTGCTGTTCCTGGACCTCGACCGCTTCAAGCACGTCAACGACTCGATGGGCCACGCCGCCGGCGACCGCATGCTCAAGGCCGCGGGCGGACGCCTGCGCCAGGTGGTGCGCGAAGGCGACTCGGTCGCCCGCCTCGGGGGCGACGAGTTCACCGTGGTGCTGGAGGACGTCGCCAACAGCGCCGAAGCCGAACGCGTGGCGGAAAAGATCATTGCCGCGTTCGAAGAACCGCTGGAGCTCGACAACGGCCAGGAAGTGGTCATTTCGCCGTCGATCGGCATCAGCCTCTATCCCGACCACGGCCAGGTACCGAGCGACCTGCTGAAATTCGCCGACACCGCGATGTACCAGGCCAAGGACCACGGCAGGAAGACCTGGATGGTGTACACCGAGGCGATGGACGCCGCCGCACGGCTGCGGGCCACCACCGTCGCGGCGCTGCGCAAGGCGCTCGAGCGCAACGAGCTCAGCCTCGTGTACCAGCCCAAGCTCTCGCTGCTGGACGAACGCATCACCGGTGTCGAGGCGCTGCTGCGCTGGCGCAGCGGCGACCTCGGCAACGTCTCGCCCGGCGTCTTCATCCCGATCGCCGAGGAAACCGGGCTCATCATCGAGATCGGCGCGTGGGTGGTGGAGCAGGCGTGCGCGCAGCTGGCCGCCTGGCAGGCGCAGGGCCTGCGCGACATCACCATGTCGATCAACATCTCGGTGGCGCAGCTCCTGCGCGGCGACCTGATCCGGCGCCTGTGCGACGTGCTCGCCGAGCACGACATCGCGCCCAACCAGCTGGAGCTGGAGCTGACGGAAAGCATGGTGATGGCCAATGCCGAGCAGTCGATCACGACGCTGCGGCGCCTGAAGGCGATCGGCGTGACGCTGGCGATCGACGACTTCGGCACCGGCTATTCCTCGCTCTCCTACCTCAAGCGCCTGCCGATCGACACCCTCAAGATCGACAAGGAGTTCGTCGGCGACATCACCACCGACCCCGACGACGAGGCGATCACCGCCACCGTCATCACCATGGCGCATTCGCTCGGCCTCAACGTGGTGGCCGAAGGCGTCGAGCGCGCCGAACAGGTCGAGTACCTGCGCGAGCAGGACTGCGACGAGGTGCAGGGCCACTGGCTCTCCTACCCCCTTCCCCCGGCCCAGTGCGTCGCCTTCCTGCACGAGCGCGCCCAACGGCGGCGGCTGGCGCTGGGTGAATCGTAGGCTTTCGGGCGGGGGGCGGGCGCCCGGCGC
>JAEZQS010000281.1 GCA_023412995.1 Pseudomonadota bacterium | reverse complement strand
CGGTCCTGCGCCTTCAGCAGCTTCGCCAGCAGGAAAGCCGCTGCGGCATGGCCGGGGTGCCGTGCCAGGGGATCCCTCAGCAGCGCCTCGGCCTCCGCCGCCTGGCCGGCCTGCCACAGGACACCCGCCAGCGCATGCTGGAGGCCCGCATCTCCCGGGTTTGCCGCGAGTCCCTCGCGCAGCAGCGCAAGGGCGGCGCCGGTATCGCCGCGCAGGATGGCCGCGCGGCTGGCGACCTGCGCCGCCTGCGCCGGTCCGCCCTCGCCTGCCGGTGCCGCACGCGCAGCAGTGTTGTCGCTCGGTTCCACGGCCTGCCCAGCGCGCTCCGGTTGCAGCGGTCATGCTACCGTAGCCGGCGCAGCGGAAGGCTGCCGGCACGCGCGCGCACAGCAGAGGAACGCACCATGCCCCACCCTCCCCATGACCCGATGGCGCACGCGAGCGGTGGCCCAGGCCCGCGCCCGGCCGGGCGCACGCGTGGGGCCGTCCGCGGCGATGCCACCCATGTTTGAGCGCGTGCTCATCGCCAACCGCGGCGAGATCGCCTGCCGCGTGATCCGCACCTGCCGGCGCCTCGGCATTGCCAGCGTCGCGGTGTATTCCGACGCCGACGCCACCGCCCAGCACGTGCGCCAGGCCGACGAGGCCTACCGCATCGGCGGGCCGCGGCCGGCCGATTCCTATCTTCGCGGCGACGCCATCATCGAGGTGGCCCGGCAGAGCGGCGCGCAGGCCATCCACCCGGGCTACGGCTTCCTGTCCGAGAACGCCGACTTCGCCGACGCGGTCGAGCGCGCCGGGCTCGCCTTCATCGGGCCGCCGGCCGATTCGATGCGCCGCATGGGATCGAAGGCAGGCGCGAAGGAACTGATGGCCCGCGGCGGCGTGCCGGTGGTGCCGGGCTACACGGGCGAGGAGCAGGATCCCGCGCTCCTTGCACGCGAAGCCGACCGCATCGGCTACCCGCTGATGATCAAGGCCGCCTACGGCGGCGGTGGCAAGGGCATGCGCATCGTGCGCGCGCCCGAGGACTTCGCCGCCAGCCTGGAGAGCTGCCAGCGCGAGGCGAAGAATGCCTTCGGGCGCGAGCGCGTGCTGCTGGAGCGCTACATCGCCCAGCCGCGACACATCGAGTTCCAGGTGTTCGGCGACAGCCACGGCAACATCGTGCACCTGTACGAGCGCGAGTGTTCGGCGCAGCGCCGCTACCAGAAGGTGCTGGAGGAAACCCCCTCGCCCTTCCTCACCCCGTCGCTGCGCGAGCGCATGGGCGAGGCTGCCGTGGCGGCGGCGCGCGCGCTCGACTACGTCAATGCCGGCACGGTCGAGTTCATCGTCGGGCCGGAGGGCGATTTCTGGTTCATGGAAATCAACACGCGCCTGCAGGTGGAGCACCCCGTCACCGAGATGACACTCGGCCTCGACCTGGTCGAACTGCAGCTGCGCGTCGCCGCGGGCGAGGCGCTGCCGCCGCTGCTCGCCGCGCATGCGGGAGCGGATGCGAGCCAGGGCGGCCCGGTGCCGGCACCTCGCGGCCACGCGATCGAGCTGCGGCTGTACGCGGAAGACCCGGCGCAGGATTTCCTGCCGGGCTCGGGCAAGCTGGAACGCTTGCGCCTGCCCGCGCCATCCCCACACGTGCGCATCGATGCCGGCGTGGTGGAAGGCGACACCGTCACCATCTTCTACGACCCGATGATCGCCAAGCTCATCGTGCACGACGCCACCCGCGAGGCGGCGCTGGTGCGCATGCGCGAGGCGCTGGCCGCCTGCGACGTGGTCGGCCCCAAATCCAATATCGCGTTCCTCGAGCGGCTGGTGCGCCATCCCGCGGTGGTCGAAGGGCGCATCGACACCGGCTATCTCGACCGTCACCTGGACGAGTTCATCGACGCCCCGTCTGCGCAGGACAGCGGCTCCGTGCAGGCCGCGGCCATTGCCTGGCTGCTGTACGAGGAAGCGGCCGTGCGCGTGGCCGCTGCGGCTTCCAGCGATCCGTTTTCGCCGTGGGCCGCGGCCGACGGCTGGCGCCTCGGCCACCCGGGCAAGCGCCTGATCGCGTTGCAGGGGACGGGCGGGCGGATCGAATGCGAGGCGCATGGAGCCGACGGGACGTACCGTCTCGCCATCGACGGCGAGGCCTGCGAGGTGGCGCATGCCACCCGCCAGGGCGAGTGGTTGTGCGCCACCCTCGACGGCACCGCGCGCCGCTGGCGCGTTGCCATCGATGGCGATCGCGTGCTCGTGCACGACGGCGAACGCCGCCAGCTCTTCCGCCACGTGCCGGCGTTCGCGTGGGAAGCCGATGCCGCCACCGGCGGCAACCAGGTGGTCGCGCCGATGCCAGGGCGCATCGTGCTGGTGCGCGCGGCGGCTGGCGACAGCGTCGAGGAAGGCGCGGAACTGCTGGTGATGGAGGCCATGAAGATGGAGCTCAGCCTGAAGGCCCCGCGTTCTGGCACGGTGGAAAGCGTGCAGGCCGCGGCCGGCGAGTTCGTCGAGGCCGACAGCGTGCTGGTGCGCCTGGCGCCCGTCGCCTGAGGGATCGCGCCATGGCGACCACGATCCACCCATCGCTGCGTGCCCCGTTCCGCATCGCGTCCGCCCTGCTCGCGCTGGTGCTGGCCGGCTGTGTCGAGACCCGCTTCGAGTCCCCGCCCGGAACGGAACTGACGGCCTGCGATGCGCGCTGGCAGGGCCTGTGGGTCGGCGCCGACGGCGACATGGACCTGGAGGACGTCACCGCGTTCGCGGTGGACGCGGACTGCCGGTTCCGCGTGCTCGACCAGCCGGCTCCGGGCGGCCCCCAGCAGCGGG
>JAEZQS010000272.1 GCA_023412995.1 Pseudomonadota bacterium | reverse complement strand
GGTTTCCCCCGCGACGGATGCACTTTCCAGGCGATCCTTCGGACGGGTCGCGCAGGTAGCCGATGACGAACGAGGAAATCAGCCAGCTGATCGCACCGGCCATCGAGGGCCTCGGCCTCGAACTGGTGGGCATCGAGTTCAGCGCCGGCCCCGGCGCGAGCCTGCTGCGCGTGTACATCGACGAACCCGAGCGCGGCGTCACCATCGACGACTGCGAGCGGGCGAGCCGCGAGATATCCGCGCTGCTGGACGTCGCCGACCCCGTCGCCGGGCGCTACACGCTGGAAGTGTCGTCGCCCGGCCTGGAGCGGCCGCTGTTCACCCTCGCGCATTTCGAGCGCTTCCTCGGGGAACCGGTGAAGCTGGCGCTGAACCTGCCGGTGGCCGGTCGCCGGCGGCTGCAGGGACCGATCCGCGCCGTGCAGGGCGACCGCATCACCATCGAGCAGGACGGCACGCCGGTCGAGCTGGTCCATTCCAACATCGCCAGGGCCCGCCTGGTGCCGGATTACGCGGCGCTCGGCCTGGGCCCGGCGCGCCCGGGAACGAAGGCGGACGCGGCGGCGAAACCCGGCAGGCCGCGGCGCAAACCCGCCGGTGGCGAGGCCTGAGCACCATGAACGGACCCGCGACGGACACGGCGCCGGCGCGGCCCAGCAAACCCAACCGCACCAACCGGAACACCGTTCGGACGGCCATGCGTCGTTTCGAAGGAGCCTGAAATGAGCAAAGAACTGCTGCTGGTCGTCGATGCCGTCGCCAACGAGAAGGGCGTGCCCAAGGCCGTCATCTTCGAGGCGATGGAGGCCGCCCTGGCTTCGGCCGCGAAGAAGCGCTATGCCGAGGAAGACGTCACCGTGCGCGTCGCGATCGATCGCGAGAGCGGCGACTACGAGACCTTCCGCCGCTGGGAAGTCGTCGCCGACGACGTCGTGATGGAATCGCCCGACCGCCAGGTGCGCCTGATGGACGCGGTGGACGAGGTCGAGGGCATCGAGGTCGGCGAGTTCATCGAGCAGCCGATCGAAAACCCGGACTTCGGCCGCATCTCGGCGCAGGCGGCCAAGCAGGTGATCGTGCAGCGCGTGCGCGAGGCCGAACGCGCGCAGGTGGTGGATGCCTACAAGGACCGCGTCGGCGAGCTGATCACCGGCATCGTCAAGCGGGTCGAGCGCGGCAGCGTGTTCCTCGACCTCGGCGGCAACGCCGAGGCGTTCGTGCCGCGCGACCGCAGCATTCCGCGCGAGGCCGTGCGCACCGGCGACCGCCTGCGCGGCTATCTGTACGAAGTCCGTTCGGAGCCGCGCGGTCCGCAGCTGTTCGTGTCGCGCACCGCGCCCGAACTGATGATGGAACTGTTCAAGCTCGAAGTGCCCGAGGTCGGCCAGGGGCTGGTGGAAATCAAGGCCTGCGCCCGCGATCCGGGCGACCGCGCCAAGATCGCCGTGCTCGCGCACGACCACCGCACCGATCCGATCGGCGCCTGCATCGGCATGCGCGGCTCGCGCGTGCAGGCGGTGTCGAACGAGCTCAACGGCGAGCGCATCGACATCGTGCTGTGGAACGACAACCCGGCGCAGTTCGTCATCAACGCGATGGCGCCGGCGGAAGTGCAGTCGATCATCGTCGACGAGGAAAAGCACTCGATGGACATCGCGGTGGCGGAGGACAAGCTCAGCCAGGCGATCGGGCGCGGCGGCCAGAACGTGCGTCTCGCCAGCAAGCTGTCCGGGTGGCAGCTCAACGTCATGACCGCCGACCAGGTGCGCCAGAAGAGCGAAGCCGAGCAGGAAGCGGCGCGCGACCTGTTCATCGCCAAGCTCGAGGTGGACGAGGAGATCGCGCAGATCCTGGTGCAGGAAGGCTTCTCCTCGGTCGAGGAAATCGCCTACGTGCCGACGGCGGAGCTGCTCGGCATCGAGGGCTTCGACGAGGACATCGTCGAGGAGCTGCGGGCGCGCGCGCGCGATGCGCTGCTCACCGAGGCGCTCGCGGTGGAGGAAGGGATCGACGAGAACCAGCCGGCGCAGGACCTGCTGGCGGTCGAGGGCATGGACGAGGCGCTCGCCTACGAACTGGCCTCGCACGGCATCGTCACCCGCGAGAACCTCGCCGACCTCGCGACCGACGAGTTCATGGAGCTCGGCATCGAGGGCGTGGACGAGGATATGGCGGCGGGGCTGATCATGGCCGCGCGCCAGGCCACGGACGAGCCAGACGGCGGATAATCGCGCGTCGCAGTACCGGGTGTCGCGCCTCGCCGGCGCGGTGCCCGGCAGCCGTTTCGCAACACGGCCGCTGGTGCGAAGTGCGGCCGCAGGCCGCAAGCGTCGCAAGGGCCACGGAGTACACAATCGATGTCGGACGTCACGATCAAACAACTGGCCAAGGTCCTCGGCACGCCGGTCGACAAGCTGCTCGGGCAGCTTGGCGAGGCGGGCATGAAGTTCTCCGACCCGGAGCAGGTCATCAGCAGCACCGAGAAGGTGAAGCTGCTCGGCTTCCTGCGCCGCACGCACGGCAAGCGCGAGGCCCCGCAGGAAGCGGCCAGCTCGCCGCGCCAGATCACCCTCAAGCGGCGCACCGTGAGCGAGATCACCGTGGTGCCCGGCCAGCGTGGCGCGACCGCCAAGACGGTCAACGTCGAGGTGCGGCAGAAGCGCACCTACGTCAAGCGCAGCGTGGTGGAGGAGGAAGCGCAGGCGCAGGTCGATCCGGAACGCGAGGAGGCGATCCGCAAGCTCGGCGAATCCCAGCAGAAGCGCGAGGCCGAGGAGCAGGCGCGCCAGGAACAGGAACGCCGCCGCCAGGAAGAGGAAGCGCGCCAGCGCGAGGCCGACGAGGCCCGTCGTGCCGAGGAGGAACAGCGCCGCCAGCAGGAGGCCGCCGCGGCGGAAGAAATCGCCGTCGTGCCGCCGCCCGAAGCCGCCGTGCCGCCGCCACCGCGCGAGGGCGATCGCGTCCGCACCGATCGTCCCGCGGCCGATGCCCACCGCCACAAGCCGCGCCACGGCTCGCACCGCATGCGCGAGGAGGGCGCTCCCGAGGAGCCGGGCGCACCGCGCTATTTCGGCAACGAACTGCATCTCTCGCGCGAGGCGGCGGCGCGCCGCACCGGACGCAAGCGCACCCGCACGCGCCAGGTGGAGCCCTCGCGCTCCGGCCCCGCGCACGCGTTCTCGCGGCCGATCGCACCGGTGGTGCGCGAGATCGCGGTGGGTGAATCCATCACCGTGGCCGAGCTGGCGCAGAAGCTCGCCATCAAGGGCGCCGACGTGGTCAAGGCGCTGTTCAAGATGGGCGTCATGGTGACCATCAACCAGGCGATCGACCACGACACCGCCGTGCTGGTGGCGGAGGAACTGGGCCACAAGGTGGTCGCCGCCGAGGACACCAGTGCCGAGACCACGCTGCTCGCGCAGGCCGCCGCCGACGAGGCCGCCAAGGCGGCGCGTCCGCCGGTGGTGACCATCATGGGCCACGTCGACCACGGCAAGACCTCGCTGCTGGACTACATACGGCGCACGAAGGTCGCCTCCGGCGAGGCGGGCGGCATCACCCAGCACATCGGCGCCTACCACGTCGATACCGCCAAGGGCGTGATCACCTTCCTCGACACGCCGGGCCACGCGGCCTTCTCGTCCATGCGTGCGCGCGGCGCCCAGTCCACCGACATCGTGGTGCTGGTGGTTGCCGCCGACGACGGCGTCATGCCGCAGACGGTCGAGGCGATCCAGCATGCGCGCGCGGCGAAGGTGCCGCTGATCGTCGCCATGAACAAGATGGACAAGCCCGAGGCCAATCCGGACACGGTCAAGCAGGGCCTGGTGCAGCACGAGGTGGTGCCGGAGGAATGGGGCGGCGACGTCCAGTTCGTGCCGGTGTCGGCGAGGACCGGCGAAGGCGTCGACAACCTGCTGGAAGCGATCTCCGTGCAGGCCGAGGTGATGGACCTGCGCGCGGTCCCCGATGGCCGCGCCAGCGGCGCCGTGATCGAGTCGAGCCTGGACAAGGGCCGCGGCCCGGTCGCCACCGTGCTGGTGCAGCAGGGCCGCCTGGCGAAGGGCGATTTCCTCGTTTGCGGCGTCGAATACGGGCGCGTGCGCGCGCTGTTCGATGAAGGCGGCAGGCAGGTGGAATCGGCCGGACCTTCCATTCCGGTGCAGGTGCTCGGCCTTTCCGGCGTGCCGCAGGCCGGCGACGACTTCGTGGTGGTCGCCGACGAGCGCCTCGCCAAGGACGTCGCGCAGCAGCGCCAGCACAAGCGGCGCGAGACACGCCTGGTCAAGCAGGCGACCAACCGCATGGAGGACATGGTCGCGCAGATGGGCCAGGGCGAGGGCCAGCTGTCGCTGAACCTCGTGGTCAAGGCCGATGTGCAAGGTTCGGCGGAGGCGCTGCGCGAGTCGCTCGGCGCCATCACCACCGACGCGATCAAGGTCAACGTCATCGCCTCCGGCGTCGGCGGCATCACCGAATCGGATGCGACGCTCGCGGCGGCCTCCAAGGCGGTGATCATCGGCTTCAACGTGCGCGCCGACGCCTCGGCCCGGCGCATCATCGAGTCCAACAACCTCGACCTGCGCTACTTCTCGATCATCTACGACGTGATCGACCAGGTGAACCAGGTCGCGACCGGCCTGCTCGGCAACGAGGTGCGCGAGGAGATCATCGGCGTGGCGCAGGTGCGCGACGTGTTCCGCAGCTCCAAGTTCGGCGCGGTCGCCGGCTGCATGGTGATCGAGGGCACGGTCCGCCGCAGCAAGCCGATCCGCGTCCTGCGCGACAACACGGTGATCTTCCAGGGCGAACTCGAATCGCTGCGCCGCTTCAAGGAGAACGTCGACGAAGTGCGCAACGGCATGGAGTGCGGCATTGCGGTCAAGCAGTACAACGACGTCAAGCCGGGCGACCAGATCGAGTGCTTCGAACGCATCGAGGTGGCGCGGACGCTTTGAGCCGGGAATGGGAATAGGGAATAGGGAATAGGGAATAGGGAATAGGGAATAGGGAATAGGGAATAGGGAATAGGGAATAGGGAAT
>JAEZQS010000253.1 GCA_023412995.1 Pseudomonadota bacterium | reverse complement strand
GCGGAAGGCACCCCGCGCTACGTCTATTCGCTCGACGCGGTACGCGCGCAGGCGCAGGCGCTGCGCGCGATCGGCGCGGTCGATCGCTGGTTCTATGCGCTCAAGGCGAACCCGCACCCGGCGATCCTGCAGCTGCTCGCCGCCGAAGGGTTCGGGTTCGAATGCGTGTCGCCCGGCGAAATCGCGGCGGTCCGCGCGGCGCTGCCCGGCATCGACCCCGGCCGCATCCTTTTCACGCCGAGCTTCGCGCCGCGCGGGGAGTACGCCGCGGCGCTCGCGCTCGGCGTGCACGTCACGCTCGATGCGCTGCATCCGCTCGCGCAGTGGGGCGCGCTGTTTGCCGGCCATGACATCCATCTGCGCGTCGACCTCGGCAGCGGCCGCGGCCACCATGGCAAGGTGCGCACGGGCGGGGCGGAGTCGAAGTTCGGCCTGCCGCTGGACCAGCTGGAGGCGTTCCGCGCGCTGGCACGCGCGAACGGCACGCGCATTGTCGGCCTGCATGCCCACGCCGGTTCCGGCATCCTCGATGCGGCGCACTGGCCGGGTGCGGCGTTGCAGCTGGCGAGCCTCGCCGAAGGCTTCAGCCGCATCGCCTCGATCGACGTCGGCGGCGGGCTCGGCGTGCCCTCGCGTCCGGACGAGGCGGCGCTGGATCTCGCCGCGCTGTCGTCCGGGCTGGCGGAGGTACGCCGCGCCTACCCGGATTTCGCGTTGTGGATGGAGCCCGGCCGCTTCCTCGTCGCCGATGCCGGCGTGCTGCTGGCGCGCGTGACGCAGGTGCGCAGCAAGGGATCCGTGCAGTACGTCGGCCTCGATGCCGGCATGAACTCGCTGCTGCGTCCCGCCCTGTACGAGGCATGGCATCCGATCGTGAATCTGACCCATCTGGACGAACCCGCGGCGGCAATGGTGCAGGTGGTGGGGCCGATCTGCGAGTCCGGGGACGTGCTCGGCGCCGACCGGCGCCTGCCGGCCTGCTCGGAAGGCGACGTGCTGCTGGTCGCCCAGGCCGGCGCCTACGGCCACGTCATGGCCTCGCACTACAACCTGCGCGACCCGGCGCCCGAAACCGTGCTGCCAGCCAGCACGGCCGTCCGCCCGCAGGCAGCGGCCACCAGCGAGGCGACCCCGTGATGCCATTGCCCGACCCGCGTGCGGCCAGCCGTTTCCGTTTCGTCCGGCGCGAGTACGCCGATGGCGTCGCCACGCTCGTCTATGCCTTTGACGACGGTCCCGAGCTGGTGGAGCGGATCACATTTCCGGCAGCGCCCGTCGTGCCCGTCGCACGCAGGCCGGCGCTCGAGGCAGCGCTCGACCTCCTGCATCTCGTTGCAGGCATCAGCTACTACAAGGCCGGCGTTCCCGAGCGCATCGAGCGCGACGCCGGGCCGCTCGATCCTGCCACCGCGGGCCTGCTGGACGCCCTCTACCTGCATGGCCTGGGCGAGTTCGCGTACCACAACCGGCTCGACCTGCGCGGGCGCCTCCGCTTCCCCTCGATCGGCGGTGCGCCGGCCGCGGCGCCGCCGCATGTGCCCGCCGAATCCGGCCGCACGCTGGTGCCGATCGGCGGCGGCAAGGACTCGCTGGTCAGCGTGGAGGTGCTGCGCGCTGCAGGGGTGGATGCCACTGCGACCTGGATAGGCGACTCGCCGCTGATTGCCGCCTGCGCCGCACGCACCGGCCTGCCGACGCTGCCGATCCGCCGCGCGCTCTCGCCGCTGCTGTTCGAGTACAACCGGGCTGGCGCGTGGAATGGCCATATCCCGGTCACCGCCATCAATTCGGCCATCCTCGCGCTGGCGGCGGTGCTGCTGGGCTACGACGCGATCGCGTTTTCCAACGAGCGCTCCGCCTCCAGCGCCACGCTCGAATACGACGGCCAGCCGGTCAACCACCAGTGGAGCAAGAGCTGGGAGTTCGAGCAGGCGTTCGGCACGTTGCTGCAATCCCGCGTCGCGCCGCACCTGCACTACTTCTCGCTGCTGCGCCCGCTGTCGGAGCTGGCGGTGGCCGAGCGTTTCGCGCGCAGCGCCCGCTACGACGACGGCTTCTCCAGCTGCAACCGCAACTTCCGCCTGCTCGGGCCGCGGCCCGCCGACCGCTGGTGCGGGCAGTGCCCCAAGTGCCACTTCGTGTTCCTCGCGCTGGCGGTGTTCATGCCCAAGCCGCGGCTGCTGGCGATCTTCGGCCGCAACCTGCTCGACGATGCCACGCTCGCGCCCGGGTTCGATGCGCTGATGGAATACCAGGACCACAAGCCGTTCGAGTGCGTCGGTGAAGGGATCGAGTCGCGTGCCGCGATGGCGGCGCTGGCGGCGCGCGCGGAGTGGCGCGAGGACGCGCTGGTCGCGCGTTTCGCCGAGGAGATCGCGCCGCGGCTGGATACGGCCGGGCTCGCGCTCGAACCGTTGCTGCGGCGCGAGGGCGCGCACCGCATTCCGGCCGGCCTGCTGCCGTTCCTCGATGCGCCTCGCTGACCTCGCCGGCAAGCGCGTCGCCGTGTGGGGCTGCGGCCGCGAAGGGCAGGCCGCGCTGGCGGCGCTGCGTGCCCGCCTCCCCGGCCAGCGCGTGGGGCTTTTCTGCAGCGACGAGGAAACGGCGCGCCTGCCCGATCGCGACGGGCTCGACCTCGGCGGCGCCGCGCCGGACGCCGACGCACTGGCGGCGTTCGAGTTGGTGGTGAAGTCGCCCGGCATCAGCGCCTACCGGCCCGAGCTGCTCGCCGCCGCCGCACGCGGCACGCGCTTCGTCTCGGGAACGGCGTTGTGGTTCGGCGAGCATCCGGCGGCGCGCGTGATCGCGGTCACCGGCACCAAGGGCAAGAGCACGGTGGCCTCGCTGGTCGCGCATTGCCTGCGCGGGCTCGGCCGGCGCACGGCGCTGGCCGGCAACATCGGCCTGCCGCTGCTGGAACTGCTCGATCCGCCGCAGGCGCCCGACTGGTGGGTGGTGGAGCTGTCGAGCTTCCAGACGCGCGAGCCACCGGCGGTGGACGTCGCCGTCATCAACAACCTGTACGAGGAGCACCTCGACTGGCACGGCACGCGCGCGCGCTACGCCGCCGACAAGCTCGCGCTGGCAGGCGTCGCACGCACGCTGGTACTCAACTGGACGCAGCCCGAACTGGTCGAACGCATTGGGGCGCATCCGCACCGGATCGCCTTCGGCGATGCCGGTGGCTGGCACGTCGCCGACGGTGCGGTGCGCCGCGGCACGCGCCGCGTGCTGCCGCTGGAGGGGCTGCCGCTGGCCGGAGCGCACAACGCGCGCAACGTGTCGGCGGCGCTGGCCGCGCTGGAAGCAGCCGGTGAGGACGCCCTGGCGGCGGCCGCTGCCGTGGCGACGTTCCGTCCGCTGCCGCACCGCCTGCAGCGCCTCGGCGGGCGCGACGGCCTGGTGTGGGTCGACGACAGCATCGCCACGACGCCACAGGCAACGCTCGAGGCCCTCGCCAGCTTCGCCGGGGCGCCGGTGGCCGTGCTGGTCGGCGGCTTCGACCGCGGCCTCGACTGGCAGCCGTTCGCGCACGCCTTGCGCGGGCAGCCGCCGGCGCTGGTCGTGACGATGGGCGCCAACGGGGATCGCATCGCCGCGCTGCTGCACGAGCGGGGCGGATTCCGCGTGGCCTCGACGTTCGCCCTCGCCGATGCCGTGCGCCTCGCGCGCGAAGCCCTGCCGCCCGGCGGCGTGGTGCTGCTCTCGCCCGGCGCACCGAGCTTCGACCAGTTCCGCGACTACGCCGAGCGTGGCCGGGCCTTCGCCACGCTGGCCGGATTCCCTGCCGACGCGATCGGCGCCATTCCCGGGCTTGGCATCGCCTGACCCGGCGGGATGGACCGGTAGCGCGCTGCTACCCTCGCCGCAGGCACTTCAACCGGAGCATGCGATGAAACCCGACGACGGCCTGCTGCGCGTGTGGGACCTGCCGACGCGCATTTTCCACTGGACGCTGGTGCTGCTGGTGGCGCTGCAGTTCGCCAGCGGCGAATTCGGCTGGCTGCCGATGCGCTGGCACTACTGGCTCGGTTACGCGACCCTGGCGGCGCTGCTGTTCCGCCTGGCCTGGGGCTTCGTCGGCTCGGACACCAGCCGCTTCGCGCGCTTCGTGCGCGGGCCGCGCGCGGCATTGCGCTATGGGGCGGATTTCCTGCGCGGCGCCACGCAGCGGGCGCCCGGGCACAACCCGCTCGGTGGCTGGTCGGTGCTGGCCTTGCTGGCGTGCCTCCTCGTGCAGGCGGTGAGCGGACTGTTCACCAGCGACGACATCATGGAACAGGGCCCGCTGGTCGCGCGCGCGCCCGAAGCGACGATCGAATTCATGACCAGCGTGCACGCGCTCAACCGCTACCTGCTGGTGCTGCTCATCGCCCTGCACGTGACCGCCGTGCTGGTGCATCGCCTGCGTGGCCACGACCTGGTCGCCGCGATGTGGCACGGCCGCGCGCGCTTCGACGGCACGCCGGCACCGCGGCTGGCCTCATCGTGGCGCGCCCTTCTCGTCGTCGCCATCAGTGCTCCCATCGTCTGGGCGGTGGTCGCCTGGGGCGAGGCCGGTTGAGCGCACGTCCCGTCGCCTCGGCCTGAACGGGTGGCTGCGCCGCTCCTGCGAAAGCCCGTGCCGCCGTAGGAGCGCTGCAAGCGCGACCGCGGGGTGGCGGGTTGCGTCGCCAATTCGATGCTTTCGTCGCACGCGAGGGGATCGCCGTCGCGGCTGCGCCGCTCGTACGAAAGCCCGTGCCGTCGTAGGAGCGCTGCAAGCGCGACCACGAATCGCCAACAACGACGCTGCCCTTCGAAGG
>JAEZQS010000169.1 GCA_023412995.1 Pseudomonadota bacterium | reverse complement strand
GGCTTCGCCGGTGCGGCGGCCTTGCCGCGGGACGGCGTCGCCGCCGCGCGGACCGGCGTCTTCGCGCGCGGCTGCGCCTTCGCGGTTTTCGCGCGCGTGCCCTGGGTCGGTTTGCTCTTGGCCATTTCCAAAGCCTATCCTGTAACTCGGCGGTCGCGTGTTATAGCCTAAGTGCCGACCCCCGGCAACCGCCGCAAACCATTGTGCCGGCGCGCAATTACGCGTGCCCGGCGGAGCATCATGAGCCGGGTGATCCTCTTCCTGCTGCGGATCTACAAGCGCGGGATCAGTCCCCTGCTCGGCAACCGCTGCCGCTTCCACCCCAGCTGTTCGGACTATGCACGCATCGCGATCGCGCGCTTCGGCGTGGCACAGGGCGGATGGCTGGCGCTGCACCGCCTCGCGCGCTGCCACCCGTTTGCCGACGGCGGCGTCGATCCGGTACCGATGACCTTTCCCACACGACACGACCGGGAGCCACATCCGCATGACTGACTGGCTGATCACCAACGCCGAACTCGTCAACGAAGGCCGGCGCCAGCACGCCGACGTGCGCGTGCGCGACGGGCGCATCGAGAACATCGGCGGGTCCCTCACGGCGCGCGCCAGCGAACGCGTGCTGGATGCGCGCGGGCGCTGGCTGCTGCCCGGGATGATCGACGACCAGGTGCACTTCCGCGAACCCGGCCTCACCCACAAGGCCGACATCGAAAGCGAATCGCGCGCCTGCCTCGCCGGTGGCATCACCAGCTACATGGAAATGCCCAACACGCGCCCGCCGGCGATCGACCGCGCCTCGCTGGAATCGAAGTACGCGCGCGCGGCAGAGGTCTCGCGCGTCAACTACGCCTTCTACCTCGGCGCCACCAACGACAACCTCGAGGCCATCCGCACGCTCGATCCGCTCGCCGCGCCGGGCATCAAGGTGTTCATGGGCGCTTCCACCGGCAACATGCTGGTGGACGATCCCGCCACGCTGGACGCGATCTTCGCCCACGCGCCGGTGCCGATCATCACCCATTGCGAGGACACGCCGATGATCCTCGCCAACGAGGCGAAGGCACGCGAAACCTGGGGCGAGGACATCCCGCCCTCGCAGCACCCGCTGATCCGCTCGCGCGAAGCCTGCATCGCCTCCACCCGCCTGGCCATCTCGCTGGCGCGCAAGCACGGCAGCCGCCTGCACGTGCTGCACATCTCCACCGCCGAGGAATGCGCGCTGTTCGAGCCCGGCCCCGTTGCCGGCAAGCGCATCACGGCCGAGACCTGCGTGCACTTCCTGCATTTCAGCGACGCCGACTACGCGCGCCTCGGCAACCGCATCAAGTGCAATCCGGCCATCAAGACCGCCGCTGACCGCGCCGCGATCACGCGCGCACTCGCCGAGCGCCGGCTGGACGTGCTGGCGACCGACCACGCGCCGCACCTGGCATCGGAAAAGGCCCTGCCCTACGTGCAGGCGCCGTCGGGCCTGCCGCTGGTGCAGTACGCGCTGCAGTGCGCACTGGAGCGCGTGTTCGACGGCCTGCTCACCCTCGAGCGGGTGGTCGAAGCGGTCTGCCATGCACCCGCCACGCTATTCGAGGTGCGCGGGCGCGGCTTCCTGCGCGAGGGCTACCATGCCGACCTCGTGCTGGTGGACCCACAGAAGCCGCACACCGTGCACGCCAGCGAGATCCTGTCCCGGTGCGGCTGGAGCCCGTTCGAAGGCCACACGTTCCGCTCCAGCATCGCCGCCACGTTCGTCAACGGCGAGCTCGGCTGGCACGACGGCCGGCTCGACGATGGCCTGCGCGGGCAGCGGCTCGCGTTCGCGCGATGACGCGCGGCCTGCCGGCATGCACCGGCGCCATCGCCTGCGCGTTCTTCGCCGCCGCGGCCTGCGCCGCCGAAGGATTCCCGCGCGGCGTGCAACAGGGTTCGCTGGTGGTCGGCGCGATCGGCGCGGGCAGCACGGCGACGTTTTCCGGGCGCGAACTCACCCCGACCGCGGATGGCCATGTCGTGTTCGGCGTCGGTCGCGATGCGCAGGGACCGGTGCAGGTGGAGGTGCGCCACGCCGATGGCGAGCGCGAGCGGATCGTGATCGAGGTGCTACCGCGTGACTGGCCGGTGGAGCGCGTCGACGGCGTCCCGCCGGCAACGGTGGAACCCCCACCCGGGCTGGCCGCGCGCATCGCCCGCGAGCAGGCACGCGTCGCCGCCGCGCGCGAAGCCGATGCACCGCGCGACGACTTCCTGGCGCGCTTCACCTGGCCGGTGCGCGGCCGCATCAGCGGGCGCTTCGGCAACCAGCGCATCTACAACGGCAAGCCCGGCACCCCGCATTCGGGCATGGACATCGCCGTGCCCACCGGCACGCCGGTGCACGCGCCGGCGGGCGGCGTCGTCACGTTCGCCGACGCCGACCTCTACCTGACCGGCGGCACCGTGCTGCTGGACCACGGCCACGGCGTCAGCTCGAATTTCCTGCACCTCTCGCGCCTGGACGTGAAGACCGGCGACCACGTCGTGCAGGGGCAGGTGATCGGCGCCGCGGGCCAGAGCGGTCGCGCCAGCGGCCCGCACCTGCACTGGGGCCTGACGTGGTTCACCACGCGCCTGGATCCGCTGCTCTTGCCGGGCATCGACCCACACGGGGCGGCGGCGCCCACGCCGCCCTGATCGACGGCGGGGTCGCATTTGACCGGCGAGCGCGCCGACGGCCAGCCGCGACCGGCAAGCCGCGGAGGGGAATCTCCCGTTACGCGGCGACCGTCCGGATGCGCAGCAGGTTGCGCAACTCGCGCACCCCGCTGCAGGCGCGCACGAGGTTCTCGATGCGCCGCTTTTCCCACAGGGCGGCGACCGAGCCGTCGAGAGTCACCACGCCGTCCGCGACCTCGACCGTGACCTCGCTGGCGTCCACTTCATCATCGACGAACAGGCAGTCGCACACGTCTTCGTGGATGCGCTCGTCGGGTCGCACGTACCCTCGTGGACCCCGGCCGCGCTTGCCGCCCGACGCCAGCGGCAAGCCCGCGACGACCGCGGATGGCGTGGCCGCGGAGCGGGCGGGGATGGGCGCGCGCAC
>JAEZQS010000096.1 GCA_023412995.1 Pseudomonadota bacterium | reverse complement strand
GGCAGCAAAGCGTGCGCCGGCGCATCACCGCCGGCGCGCTCGCTCTGGTCGCCTGCTCGGCGGTGGGCGGCTATGTCTGGGCCATCGCGGTGTACGGGATGTGCACGGATTGCAAACCCCCGAAGAGCTGGCTCGGCTACATCTCCTTCTTCTTCGGCTGGATCTACCTGCTGCTGGCGTGGACCGGCGCCTACGTCGGCATCCGCCTTGCACGGCAACTGCAGCAGGAAAAGGAAAGCGCGCTGCAGGCCCGCGCCATGGCGCACCAGGCGCAGCTGCGCATGCTGCGCTACCAGCTGAACCCGCATTTCCTGTTCAACACCCTCAACGCCATTTCCACCCTGGTGCTGGACGGGCGACGCGAGCAGGCCAACGGCATGGTGGGCGCGCTGTCGGGATTCCTGCGCTATTCGCTGGACAGCGATCCCGAGCAGAAGGTCACGCTCGAGCACGAGATCGGCGCCATCCGCCGCTACCTCGCCATCGAGCAGCTGCGCTTCGGCGAGCGCCTGCAGGTGGGCATCCTCGTCACCCCCCCTGCCGGGCAGGCGCTGGTGCCGAGCCTCATCCTGCAGCCGCTGCTGGAGAACGCGGTCAAGTACGGCGTGTCGCGGCGCGAGGAAGGCGGCCGGATCGAGCTGGTGGCGCGGGTGGAAGGGGGCATCCTCGACCTCGCCCTGCGCGACGATGGCCCGGGGAGCCTGGACTACCGCCCCGAGCGCGGCGACGGCCACGGCGTCGGCCTCGCCAACACGCGCGAACGCCTGCGCGTGCTCTACGGTGACCAACAGCACTTCACCATCCGCAAGCTGCTGCCGCAGGGTACCGAGGTGCGCCTGCAGTTCCCCTTCGAAACCGCTGAGACCGAGGAATCCGATGCGCATGCGCACGTTGATCGTCGATGACGAACCGCTGGCACGGCGCGGGCTCGCGCTGCGCCTGGCCCGCCACCCCGACATCGACATCGTCGGCGAGGCGGCGAACGGGCGCGAGGCGTTCTTCGCGATCTCCGAGCACCAGCCGGCGCTGATGTTCCTCGACGTGCAGATGCCGGGCGTCGACGGCTTCGAGCTGCTGCGCGCGGTGCCGGCGCCGCAGCTGCCGGTGACGGTGTTCGTCACCGCCTTCGACCAGTATGCGATGAAGGCGTTCGAGGCCAGCGCCATCGACTACCTGCTGAAACCGATCGACGACGCACGGCTCGACGCCGCGGTCGAACGCGCCCGGCGCAGCATCGCCGCGCGCGAATCGGACGAGCACTGCGCGCGCCTGCTGCGCCTGCTGTGCGACGTTTCCGGGCGGCCCGGCCTGACGCTGGAGCAGGCGCTGGACGATGCCGCCGGGGTTCCCGCAGGCGCCACCGACGAGCGGCTGGCCATCAAGGACGCGGGCCGCATCCTGCGCGTGCCGCTGGAGGAGATCCTGTGGATCGACGCCGCCGGCGACTACATGTGCGTGCACACGCCGGACGACACCCACGTGCTGCGCGCCACCATGCGCGAGCTGGAAAACCGGCTCGATCCGCGTCGGTTTCAGCGCATCCACCGCTCCACCATCGTCAACATCGCCCGCGTGCGCGAACTGCGCTCCCACCTCAACGGCGAGTATTTCCTGATCCTCGACTCGGGCCAGCAGCTGAAGCTGTCACGCAGCTACAAGGACAAGGTGCGGCTGCTGCACTAGGTGCAAGGCGAAAGAGCGCCGCGAGGGCGTGCCGAGGCCGGATGCACGCGGCGCGGCCGGCCTTCCGGAGCATCGCGCGGCGCCTGCCGCGCGGCCAACGGACGCAATGGCTCTCTTCGTGTTCTTCGTGTCCTTCGTGGTTCAATCTCGTGCCTGGCTGATCGACGTCGCCTCCGCCGCACCCCTGGCCCGCGTCCCTATCCTGTAACACGGCTCGTAGCGCGCACCGGGCAGCTTCATGCGCTGCTGCGCCACGAAGCTCGCCAGCAGTTCGTCCAGGGCATCCATGATCTCGCGGTCGCCATCGATCTCGAACGGGCCCTTGCACTCGATCGCCCGCATGCCCTCTTCCTTGACGTTGCCGGCGACGATGCCGGAGAACGCGCGGCGAAGGTCCGCGGCGAGGCGGTGCGGCGGCTGGTTGCGGTGCAGGTTGAGCGCCGCCATGGCCTCGTGGGTGGGCGTGAAGGGTTCCTGCAGGTCGTGCTCGACGTGCAGCGCCCAGTTGAAGAAGAAGGCATCCTGCGAGCGCAGCCGGTACTGGCGCACCTGCTCCATGTCGCGGCGCAGCTCGCGCGCCACCGTCGGCGCCTCGTCGATGATGACCCGGTAGTGCGACGACACGCCATCGCCCAGTGCGATGCGCAGGAAACGGTCGATCTGCCCGAAATATGGCGCCGATTCGCGCGGGCCGGTGAACAGCAGCGGGAACGGGATGCCGGCATTGTCCGGGTGCAGCAGGATGCCGAGCAGGTAGAGGATTTCCTCCGCCGTGCCGACGCCGCCCGGGAACACGACGATCGCATGGCCGACGCGGACGAACGCCTCGAGGCGCTTCTCGATGTCCGGCATGATCACCAGGTTGTTGACGATCGGGTTGGGCGACTCGGCGGCGATGATCCCGGGCTCGGTGATGCCGAGATACCGGTTGTTGCGGCGGCGCTGCTTGGCATGCGCGATGGTGGCGCCCTTCATCGGCCCCTTCATCGCACCGGGGCCGCAGCCGGTGCAGATGTCGAACGCGCGCAGCCCCAGCTCGTAGCCGACCCGCTTGGTGTAGTCGTACTCCTCGCGTCCGATCGAGTGGCCGCCCCAGCAGACGACCAGGTTCGGATCGACGTTGGCGCGCAGCACGCGCGCGTTGCGCAGGATCTCGAACACCGCGTGGGTGATGCCGGAGGAATCATCGAGGTCGAAGCGGCCGGCCTCGATCTGGGTGGCGATGTAGACGATGTCGCGCACCACCGCGAACAGCAGTTCGTTGATGCCGCGGATGATCAGGCCGTCGACGAACGCTTCCGCCGGCGCGTTGGTGAGCTCGAGCTTGACCCCGCGGTCCTGCTGCAGGATCTGCACGTCGAAGTCGGGGTAGCGGTCGAGCAGCGCACGAGCGTCGTCGGTGACGCTGCCCTGGGTCAGTACCGCCAGCGCGCAGCGGCGCAGCAGCTCGTGCAGTCCGCCCGCCCCGGCGTCGCGCAGGCGCGCGACCTCGTGCCGCGAGAGGATGTCCAGCCCGGCAACGGGCGAAATGCGCGCGTTGACCGTGGCGGCCCGTGTGATCGTCTGCTCCATGCCCTCTCCTGCCGTGGACCACGCCGCCCGCGGGAGCGACAGCAAGCCAGCCGGCGCGGCCGCCGTCAAGC
>JAEZQS010000255.1 GCA_023412995.1 Pseudomonadota bacterium | reverse complement strand
CGGACCGGCCGCGGCCAGCGCACGCACTTCGGCATGCGGCCCGCCTGCCCGCTCGTGCCAGCCTTCGCCCACGACCTCCTCGCCCTGCGCGATCACGCAGCCGACGCAGGGATTGGGACGGGTGGTGGCGAGCCCGCGTTCGGCCAGGCGCAGCGCGCGCGCCATCAGGGCGTGGTCGTGCGCGCTGAACGCCGCGGGCGCTGCGCTCACCGGGTACCCCGCGCCTTGGCGGGATCGCGCCGGCCTTCTCCCGGCGCGGCATCGCCCGGCGTCGCCTCGCCCAGCAGCGGCAGCTGCAGCCCCTCGATCGAGGGCAGGTCGCGCTCCAGGCGCTCGATCTCCTCGCGGAAGGCCTGGACGTCCTCGAAGCTGCGATAGACGGAAGCGAAGCGCACGTAGGCGACGTGGTCGAGCTGCTTGAGCTCGCGCATCACCAGCTCGCCGACCTGCAGTGACGGCACTTCGCGCTCGCCGCTGCGGCGCAGATCCGCCAGCACCGCGCGCACCGCCGCATCCACCTGCTCGCTGCCGACCGGACGCTTCTGCAGCGCGCGGACGAAGCCGGTGCGCAGCTTCGCCTCGTCGAACGGCTCGCGCCGCCCGTCGCCCTTCACCACGGCCGGCAACTTGATCTCCGCCGTCTCGAACGTGTTGAAGCGCTCGCCGCACGCCGGGCACTCGCGCCGCCGCCGGATCGTCGACCCGTCGTCGGATTCGCGCGAGTCGATCACGCGCGTGTCGTCGTGCTGGCAGAAGGGACAGTGCATTGGTGGGGCGGGAATGGGGAATGGGGAATGGGGAATGGGGAATGGGGAATGGGGAATGGGGAATGGTCAAGAGCCGGAAACGAGCGCCTCGGGGCGACGGGGGGCGTAACGGGACGGAAGCGGGAGGTCGCGGCGCGGCCGCAGTTCGCCGCGCAGCCGCTTCAAACCATTCCCGATTCCCCATTCCCGATTCCCGAGCCCTCACCCATACACCGGCATCGCCCGGCACTGCTGCATCACGCGCTCGCGCACGCGGGCGAGGACGGACTCGTCGGCGGGGGCGTCGAGGATGTCGCAGATCCAGCCGGCGAGGTCGCTGCAGTCGGACTCGGCGTAGCCGCGGGTGGTGACGGCGGGGGTGCCGATGCGCAGGCCCGAGGTGACGAAGGGCGAACGCGGATCGTTCGGCACCGCGTTCTTGTTGACGGTGATGTGCGCCTGGCCGAGCGCGGCTTCGGCATCCTTGCCGGTGAGCTCGCGGCCGATCAGGTCGATCAGCATCAGGTGGTTCTCGGTGCCGCCGGAGACGACCTTGTAGCCGCGCGCGGCGAAAGTCGCGGCCATCGCCTTCGCGTTCTTCACCACCTGGCGCTGGTAGTCGGCGAAGGACGGGTCCAGTGCTTCCTTGAACGCCACCGCCTTGGCCGCGATCACGTGCATCAGCGGGCCGCCCTGGATGCCGGGGAAGACGATCGATTGCAGCTTCTTCTCCATCGCGGCCGCATCGGCTCCGGCGGCAGAGGAGCGCGCCAGCACGATGCCGCCGCGCGGGCCACGCAGGGTCTTGTGGGTGGTGGAGGTGACCACGTGCGCATGCGGCAGCGGGCTCGGGTACACGCCAGCGGCAACCAGTCCGGCGACGTGCGCCATGTCGACGAAGAAGATCGCGCCGACCGAGTCGGCGATCGCCCGCATGCGCTCCCAGTCCACCACCTGCGAGTAGGCGCTGAAGCCGCCGATCAGCATCTTCGGGCGATGCTCGCTGGCAAGGCGCTGCATCGCGTCGTAGTCGATCAGGCCCGACTCGTCCACGCCGTACTGCACGGCCTTGAACAGCTTGCCGGAGATGTTGACGCTGGCGCCGTGGGTGAGGTGCCCGCCATGCGCCAGGCTCATGCCGAGGATGGTGTCGCCCGGCTGCAGCAGCGCGAAATAGACCGCCTGGTTGGCCTGCGAACCCGAATGCGGCTGCACGTTGGCGTAGTCGCAGTCGAACAGCTGCCTGGCGCGCTCGATCGCTAGGCGCTCGGCCACGTCGACGTGCTCGCAACCGCCGTAGTAGCGCTTGCCGGGATAGCCCTCGGCGTACTTGTTGGTCAGCACCGAACCCTGCGCCTCGAGCACGCGCGGGCTGGCGTAGTTCTCCGACGCGATCAGCTCGACGTGGTCCTCCTGGCGCCGCCGCTCGGCGGCAATGGCGTCGGCGAGTTCGGGGTCAAAGCCTTCGATGCGGGAATCGGCGGGAAACATCGGCGCGGCCTTCGGGGCGGAGGACCCCGGATTTTACCGCTTCGCGCGGGCCGGAGGCGCCCGGGCCGGAGGCTGCGGCTGACGCTGCGCCTGCCGATCGGCGATAATGCCCGGCTTCCCCCTGCCCTGCCCCCGGCGCGCCCGCGCCGGCGCGGCCCCCGGAGCCCCATTCGCCATGCAGTACATCTACACGATGATCGGCGTCAGCAAGACGGTGCCGCCCAAGCGCCAGATCATCAAGGACATCTCGCTGTCCTTCTTCCCCGGCGCCAAGATCGGCCTGCTCGGCCTCAACGGCGCCGGCAAGTCGACCGTGCTGCGCATCATGGCCGGCGTCGACCAGGACTACCAGGGCGAGGCGCGCCCGCAGCCGGGCATCAAGATCGGCTTCCTGGAGCAGGAACCGAAGCTCGATCCGGCCAAGACCGTGCGTGAAGTGGTCGAGGAAGGCGTGTCCGAGATCATCGGCGCGCAGCAGCGCCTGGACGAGGTCTATGCGGCCTACGCCGAGGAAGGCGCCGACTTCGACAAGCTCGCGGCCGAACAGCAGCGCCTCGAAAACCTGCTGGCGGCGAACGACGCCCACGCGCTGGAGCGCCAGCTCGAGGTCGCTGCCGATGCGCTGCGCCTGCCGCCGTGGGACGCGGTGGTCGGCAAGCTCTCGGGCGGCGAGAAGCGTCGCGTCGCGCTGTGCCGGCTGCTCCTGTCCAAGCCCGACATGCTGCTGCTGGACGAGCCCACCAACCACCTCGACGCCGAATCGGTCGAGTGGCTGGAGAACTTCCTGCACGCGTTCCCCGGCACCGTCGTCGCGGTGACCCACGACCGCTACTTCCTCGACAACGCGGCCGAGTGGATCCTCGAGCTCGACCGCGGCCGCGGCATCCCTTGGAAGGGCAACTACTCCTCCTGGCTGGAACAGAAGGACGAGCGCCTGCGGCAGGAAGAGGCCGGCGAAAAGGCGCGCCAGAAGGCGATCCAGCGCGAACTCGAATGGGCGCGGCAGAACGCCAGGGGCGGTCGCAGCAAGGGCAAGGCGCGCCTGGCGCGCATCGAGGAGCTGCAGTCGGTCGACTACCAGCGCCGCAACGAGACCAACGAGATCTTCATCCCGCCGGGCGAACGCCTCGGCAACTCGGTGATCGAGTTCAAGGGCGTCAGCAAGTCCTTCGGCGACCGCCTGCTGATCGACGACCTCAGCTTCAGCGTGCCGGCCGGCGCGATCGTCGGCATCATCGGGCCGAACGGCGCCGGCAAGTCGACCCTGTTCAAGATGATCACCGGACAGGAAAAGCCCGACCGCGGCGAGATCGCCATGGGCCCGACCGTGAACATCGCCTACGTCGACCAGAGCCGCGAGAAGCTCGAGGGCAACCACAACGTGTTCCAGGAGGTCTCCGGCGGCGCGGACATCCTCACCATCAACGGCATCGAGATCCAGTCGCGCGCGTACATCGGCCGCTTCAACTTCAAGGGGCAGGACCAGCAGAAGCTGGTCGGCACGCTTTCCGGCGGCGAACGCGGTCGCCTGCACCTGGCCAAGACGCTGCTGCAGGGCGGCAACGTGCTGCTGCTGGACGAACCCTCCAACGACCTCGACATCGAGACGCTGCGCGCGCTCGAGGACGCGCTGCTGGAGTTCCCCGGCAACGCGTTCGTGATCTCGCACGACCGCTGGTTCCTCGACCGCATCGCCACCCACATCCTCGCCTTCGAAGGCGATTCCAAGGTGGTCTTCTTCAACGGCAACTACAACGAATACGAAGCCGACAAGAAGAAGCGCCTGGGCGACGAAGCCGCCGGCCCGCACCGCCTGCGCTTCAAGCCGCTCAAGGGCTGATCCCTCTCCGGCGCGGGTTCTCCCCGCGCCTTTTTTTCATGAGTCCAGTCCCTCCTGGCTATCCGAACCCTGACGCGAGCGGCGACGCCGTCGGGGCCGGCGGCAGAGAGCGGATGCGGCGGGTCTTTCTCGACGGCA
>JAEZQS010000309.1 GCA_023412995.1 Pseudomonadota bacterium | reverse complement strand
GAAGACCTCGGCCTGGTGCGGGAGATTGGCGCCGCCGCTGTCGACCAGATAGACGCAGGGCAGCCGGTTCTGCATCGCGATTTCCTGCGCGCGCAGATGCTTCTTCACCGTCATCGGGAAATAGGCGCCGCCCTTCACGGTGGGATCGTTGGCGACCACCATCGTCTCGCGCCCCGAAACGCGGCCGATGCCGGCGATCACGCCCGCACCCGGCGCCTCCCCCTTGTACATGTCGCAGGCGGCGAGCTGGCCGATCTCGAGGAAAGGCGAGCCGGGATCGAGCAGGTGCGCCACCCGGTCGCGCGGCAGCAACTTGCCGCGGCTGACATGGCGCTCGCGATGCTTCTCCGGCCCGCCGAGCGCCGCCTGCGCGACGCGCTCGTGCAGCTCCTGCACCAAGGCGCGGTTGTGCGCGGCATAGCGACGGAAGGTGTCCGAGCCCTCGTCGATCTTGGAAGTGATGATCGTCATGCGTTCGCCCCCTCAGGCGCACCGGGCGGGCGCTTGCGGATCAGATAGCGGTAGATGCCGAGCAGATTGATTCCGAACAGCACGATATTCTGGGTGAGCAGCCCGCCCTCCTCGTCCATCAGGCCGTAGCCGATCCAGGCGATGCTGGCGAAGGCGAACAGGACGAAGCCCCAGCCCGTCACCCGCCGCCCGAAATCGAGCGAGACCATGAATGCCGCGATGATGCCCCCGATCGTGGCGAACCATTCGAACCCCTGGCTCACAGCGCGCCTCCGCTCATGCGCCGATCAGCTCGCGGCCGATCAGCATGCGGCGGATCTCGTTGGTGCCGGCGCCGATCTCGTACAGCTTGGCATCGCGCAGGATGCGTCCCGTCGGGTATTCATTGATGTAGCCGTTGCCGCCGAGGGACTGCACGGCTTCCAGGGCGACCTGCACCGCCGACTGCGAGGCATGCAGCAGGCAGGAGGCGGGATCGATGCGCGAGCGCGCGCCCTCGTCGTAGCTGCGCGCCACCATGTAGGCGTAGGCACGCGAGGACTGCAGCAGGGTGTACATGTCGGCGATCTTCGCCTGCATGATGCCGAAGGTGCCGATCGGCGCGTTGAACTGCTTGCGCTCGCGCACGTAGGGGAGGGTGACGTCGAGCGCCGCCTGCATCAGCCCGACCGGACCGCCGGTGAGCACCAGGCGCTCGGTGTCGAGGCCGCTCATCAGCACCCGCACGCCCTCGTTCACTTCGCCGACGCGGTTGGCGTCGGGGATCTCGCAGCCGTCGAACACCAGCTCGCAGGTGTTGGAACCGCGCATGCCGAGCTTGTCCAGCTTCTGCGCGGTGGTGAAACCCGGCATGCCCTTTTCGACCAGGAACGCGGTCATGCAACGGCTGCCGGCCGGGCGGTGCGCGGTGCGCATGTACACCAGCAGCACGTCCGCGTCGGGGCAGTTGGTGATCCACATCTTGGAGCCGATGGCGATCCACGCATCGCCCTTGCGTTCGGCGCGGCAGGTCATGGAGCCGACCACGTCCGATCCCGCGCCCGGTTCGCTCATCGCGAGCGCGCCGACGAACTCGCCGCTGCACAGCTTCGGCAGGAAGCGCGCCTTCTGCTCGTCCGTGCCGTTGTGGAAGAGATTGTTGACGCAGAGATTGGAGTGCGCGCCGTAGGACAGCCCGATGGAACCGGAGGCGCGCGAGATCTCCTCCATCGCGACGAGGTGGGCGAGGTAGCCCATCCCCGAACCGCCGTATTCGGGCGACACGGTGATGCCGAGCAGCCCCATGTCGCCGAGCTTGCGCCACAGGTCCTGCGGGAAGGCGTTGTCGCGATCGATCACGTCCGCGCGCGGCGCGATTTCCTTCTCGGCGAAGGCGCGCACCGTTTCGCGCAGCAGATCGAGGTCCTCGCCGAGGGAAAAGGGGTGCATTCCGGCCGTTCCGCTGGAGGGGGAGCGGTGATGATAGCCGACCGGCGCCTCAGGCCCCCACGGCCGCGCGGTTCGTCGGCGCCAGCGCCACGCGGTTGCGCCCTTCGGT
The DNA here is from genome assembly GCA_023412995.1 of Pseudomonadota bacterium. GTDB lineage: Bacteria > Pseudomonadota > Gammaproteobacteria > Xanthomonadales > Rhodanobacteraceae > Dokdonella_A. Next base: position 7,320 of record JAEZQS010000309.1, on the reverse strand, counting down.
CTTGGCGGCGTACATCGCGTGGTCGGCGCGGCGCAGCAGCATCGCAAGGTCTTCGCCCGGCAGGCGCGTGGCGATGCCGATGCTCACGGTGGACACCGGGCCGTCGTCGTCGACATGCCGCAGCAGGCGCCGCCGGATGCGATCGGCGATGTGCATCGCCTGCTGCGGGCCGGTGTCGGCGAGGGCGACGACGAACTCCTCGCCACCGTAGCGCCCGGCAATGTCGGTCTTGCGCAGCTCGCTGCGGATGGCGCGCGAGAGTGCCCGCAGGGTGTCGTCGCCGACGTGGTGCCCGCGGCGGTCGTTGAGCTGCTTGAAATGGTCGAGGTCGAGGAAGAGCACCGACAATGGGCCGCCGTCGCTTCCGAATGCGCCGGTCGCGCCGACCCGCTCGTGCCACGCGCGCCGGTTGAGCAGTCCGGTGAGTGCGTCGATGTCGGCCTGCAGCCGCGCCTGCGCATGTGCCCGGCGCAGCTCCAGCGTGCGGTACGCCAGCGCCAGCGAGAAAAGGAGCGCCTCGAGCGCGCCGCAGGCGAGGCTGGCCCCGTCCGTCCACGCCCAGTCGCGCGTCACGCCGTAGAGCTGCAGGCTGCCCAGCGCGGTGACGGCGAGCAGCGGCGTCCAGCCGAGCATGAACAGCCCGGCGTAGCGCGAACCCCGCCAGGCGGCTATGCCCGCGATGCCGATGAACAGCGGCGCGCCGACGATCAGCAGCGGATTGACCAGCTCCCTGCCGATGCCCTCGAGCCCGGGCACGAAGCCGGTCGCGGCGACGAGCGCGACCAGCGCCGCATAGGCATTCAGCAGTTGCCGCCCGCGCTCGAGGTAGCGCCGGAGGTTGGCGAAGCGCGACAGGAAGAGCGCGGCGCCGATGATCGACACCACCACCGCGAGGCGCCCCCACAGTCGCGGCGACGCCGCGAGCGCGGTCCAGCCGAGCGGCTCGAACACGAAGCCGCCCTGCAGCGCCAGGATGAAGGCATAGCCGAGGATGAAGACGGCGTAATGCAGGTACGTTGCATCGCGCAGGCGCAGGGCGAAGCACAGCGCCATGATCGCCATCGCCAGCATGATGCCGAGCGAGGCGCTGGCGAGCGCAAGCCAGGCGCTGTCCGAAGCGATGAAATCCGGCACCGCCTGCGCGGAGAAGCGCGGCGGCGCGGCAATGGCGCCCTGCGTGTCGAGTCGCAGCAGCAGCGCCTCGGCGGGCGCCAGCGGCGTGTCCACCGCGAAGGCGAGGCGCCCGTGCGCCGGCCACGTGCCCGGACCCCGTGCGCCGAGCATCGCGCTTCGCGGGGCCACGCCCGGCAGGTACAGCGTGATTTCCTGCAGGCCCGAATTCATCACCGACAGCACCCACGGCGGGGGCGGCCAGTTGCCGGAGCGGGGACGCAGGACGATCCACGCCTGCTCGCCCGGGCCGGCCATGGACGTGAAGCGGGACGGCACGAACGCCTGCAGCCGGGGATCGTCCAGGCGGACGTCGGCGGCGGTCTCCGATGCCGAGGCCAGGCGCCACTGCCCCTCGAGGGCAACCTCGCCGGCAAAGGCCCGGAGTGGAGCCAGCAGGAGCAGCAGCAGCGCAACCCCTGCGATACGGGCCCGCAGCGGAACACGGGCATCCGGGCGTGCTGGGACGACAAACGTTCGGAAAGGCATGGCCCCAGAGGACTAGCAGCATCCATGCCATCGCCGGCGCGACGGCCGGGTCGCCGGATCCCGGCTTTCGCCCGGACGACGCACGGCAAACGGGGATTGGCCTGCCGCTCCGGTTGCCCCGGGGCTCGAAGCCGGTGCCCGGTGCCTCGCCGGAGCGGACGGAACTGGCCGCCGCCCGCATCCGCCCGGCGCCCCGTGGGCGCCAGGCGCGACGGGGTTACTGCCCGCGCATGCGTCCCAGGAAACGCGGCCCGTTGTTGCCCATGGTCGGCAGCTTGATCTTGCCGATCGAGGCGATGCGCTCCTCGGCCATGCGGTCGGCAGCCATGTAGGTGGAGATGCCGTCGCGTTCGGCGATCTGGAAGATGCGCGACAGGTTGTAGTAGATCGTGCGCATCATGCGCATGGCGCGCTCGCGGTTGTAGCCGTCGATCTCCAGCGAAACGTTCATCACGCCGCCGGCATTGACTGCGTAGTCGGGGGCGTACAGCACGCCGCGTTTGGTCAGTTCGTCGCCGATCGCGTCGGTCGCGAGCTGGTTGTTGGCGGCGCCGCAGATGACCTTGGCCTTGATGCGGTCGATGGTCTGCTCGTTGAGCGTGCCGCCGAGCGCGCAGGGGCTGTAGACGTCGGCATCGACGTCGTAGATCTCGTCCAGGCCCACCGCCGTGCAGCCGTGCTCGTCCACCGCGCGCTGCACCAGTTCCTTGTTGATGTCGGTGACGAACACCTTCGCGCCCTGCTCGCGCAGCAGCTTGATGAACTCCATGCCGACGTGGCCGGCGCCCTGCACGGCGTAGCTGTAGCGGCCCACTTCCTCGTTGCCGAACTTGTGGTTGAGCGCCGCCATCAGGCCCTGCAGCGTGCCGAACGCCGTGAAGGGCGAGGGGTCGCCCGAACCGCCATGCACCTGGTGCACGCCGGTCACGAACTCGGTCTCGCGGAACACGTATTCCATGTCGTTGACGTCGATGCCGACGTCCTCGGCCGTGATGTAGCGGCCGTTGAGCGAGTTGACGAAGCGGCCGAACGCGCGGAACAGCGCCTCGGACTTGTCCGTCGCCGGGTCGCCGATGATCACCGCCTTGCCGCCACCGAGGTTGAGGCCGGCCACCGCGTTCTTGTACGTCATGCCGCGCGAGAGGCGCAGCACGTCGTTCAGCGCTTCCGCCTCGCTCTTGTAAGGCCACATGCGCAAGCCGCCCAGCGCCGGACCGAGCACGGTGTTGTGCACCGCGATGATGGCCTTCAGGCCCGCATCCTTGCTGTGGCAGAAAACGATCTGTTCGTGGCCGGTGGTGGCGATGGTTTCAAAAAGCATGACGGCTCCTGCGGGAGGGCGCTCGCCAGCCTGCAGGCGCACGCGGCGGAGCTGCATGGGACGAGGCGCGAGGCGATGGATCAATCGTGCGGAGCGGGCCGGTGCTGCCGCCGCCCCCGTTTTTTGCGGCGCGTAGTGTAGCCCCGGGGTCCGGCAAGCGACAGCCTGCGGCCCACGCGCCGAGGCTGAACGGCAGTCGCCGGGCACGCTGCAACTAACGAACGATCGTGCTATTTTCCCGCCATGTCTGCTGTCGCCATCACCCCGAAGGGCGCCGCCACGCGCCAGACGATCCTCGACAGGGCCTACGCCATTGCCTGCCGCGAGGGCGTGGAAGGCCTGTCGATCGGCGCGGTGGCGCAGGCGGTCGGCATGTCCAAGAGCGGCGTGTTCGCCCATTTCGGTTCGCGCGAGGACCTGCAGCTGGCGGTGATCGATGCCGGCGGGCAGCGCTTTGCCGAACGGGTGTTCCTGCCAGCGCTGCGCAGGCCGCGCGGGCTCGCCCGGCTGCGTGCAATCGTTGCCAGCTGGTTCGACTGGGTGCGCGACAACCGCCACGGCTGCCTGATCGTGGGCGCCGTCAGCGAGTACGACGCGCGCCCGGGTCCGCAACGCGAACGCGTGGCGGCGCTGCTGGAGCGCTGGCGGTCGGAGACGGCCCGCGCGGTGGGCATTGCCATCGACGCGGACGAGCTGCGGCCGGGCACCGATTCGCGCCAGGTCGCGTTCGAGATCTTCGGCATCGCCCTCGCGCTGCACCAGGACACCCGCATGTTCGATCCCGGCGAGGCGCGTGCGCGCGCCGAAAGCGCCTTCGAGCGCCTGCTCGCCACCCATTCCCCCTGAGCTTTCGAGATTCCGCCATGGCCACGGTTGCCACCCGCGTAAATAGCACGACCGTTCACAAATTCAAGCTGCTCGCCCTGCGCCTGCGCTTCCGCCTCGGCAGCTGGCTTGCGCCCACTGCGACCCTGCGCCGCGCCGATGCCCTGTTCTGCACGCCCTTCCAGGTGTCGCGGCGCAATGCGCTGGGGGCGGATCCGCAGGGCGCCGTGATGTCGATGCTGCCGTTTGCCGGCGAGCGTCTCTCCCTCTACACCTGGGGCGATCCGGCCGCGCAGCCGTGGGTGTTGTTCTCGCATGGCTGGTCGAGCCATGGGCTGCGGTTCGCTCCGTGGGTAGAGCGCCTGCGCGAGTCGGGGTATGCGGCAGTCGCGCTCGACCACGTCGCGCATGGGCGCAGCAGCGGCCGGCGCGCGACGCTGCCGGATTTCGCGGCCGCGTTGCGGGCGGTCGGCACGCGCTTCGGTCCCGCGGCGGCGGTCGTCGGGCATTCGCTCGGTGGCGCCGCGGCCATGCTGGCGTTGGCGGACGGCCTGCGCGCCGATCGCGCCATCCTGGTCGCCCCGGCCGCGGATCCGGTCGACGCGGCGCGCCGGTTCTCGCGCGTGGTGGGCCTCGCCGAGTTCCTTGGGGCACGCCTGTTCGACACCTACGAGGCGCGCCAGCCGGGCGTCATCGCCAGCCTGCACGCGCATGTCGCCGCGCCCGCGATCGCGCGCCCGGCGCTGGTGGTGCACGACTTCGGCGATCGCGAGGTGCCATGGGCCGAAGGCGAGCGCTACGCGCGCCACTGGCCGGCCGCGCGCCTGCTCACCACGACGGGCCTCGGCCACCACCGCATCCTGGATGACGAGCGCGTGATCGATGCGGCGCTGCGTTTCCTCGGCGGCGAGTGCGTCGGCGAGCGCGTGGTCTCCACGCCCAACCTGCCGTACGGGTTCGCATGAGCCCTGTGACGCAGTTCCCCCTGCGTGCGTGAGCCAGCCGATTGCCGCCCCTGCACGGGCCGCCGACAATGGCCGTTCCACAACGAAGGGGTTCCGACATGGCTCACGTGTTTGCCCGATCTGCCGCCATCGCGCTGCTGTTCCTGCTGGCACCCGGCCTCGCACTCGCCGATGCCCGCGCCGACCTGGTTTCCGCCTACCAGAAGATGATGGACGGGCGCTTCGAGAGCCAGACCGTCACCAGCGACGGCGGCAAGGACCAGCGCATCGTCGCGCGGTACGACACCATGCGCCGCGTCCACATGACCACGCCCGACATGGAAATCGTGATGACGCCCGAGGGCACATGGATGCGCGCCGGCGACGAGTGGATGCAGCCGCCGTTCGACATGGGCGGCATGATGAAGCGCTTCATGCCCACCTCCATCGACCAGCTCCAGTCCGGCCTCAGCAACGTCAAGGAGGAGGGCATGCAGCCGGTCGACGGCAAGTCCCTGCGCGCCATCAGCTACGACCAGAACATGTCCGTCATGGGCATCGACGTCACCTCCCACAACAAGGCCTTCCTCGATTCCAGCGGCCGCATCGTCCGTGCCGAAAGCACCGGCGAAGCCATGGGCCGCAAGTCCTCCACCGTGCAGACGATCCGCTACGACGACAGCATCCGCGTGGAGAAGCCGTAGCGTCGCTGGAAGCCCTCCCCTTCAAGGGGAGGGTTTGGGTGGGGATGGTGTTCGCCGCGACATCGGGGTCGTCACGGCCGTGTTCACCCGCAGCGAGACGGCATCGACGGCTGGTTCCCCGTCTGAGGCAACGCCTCGACAGGCCGCAAACGGCGCGCGCGCTACAATCAGGGTATCGATTTCCCAGCGAGTCCTGCCATGAGCCGGCCAGCCACCCAGATTCCCGCCAGCGAGCCGACGCCAGACGCCACGCCGCTGCGCTTCGTCACCGCCGCCAGCCTCTTCGACGGGCACGACGCCGCGATCAACATCATGCGCCGGCTGATCCAGTCGCAGGGCGCGGAAGTGATCCACCTCGGCCACAACCGTTCGGTCGAAGACGTCGTGCGCGCCGCGCTGCAGGAAGACGCGGACGCCATCGCCCTCTCGTCCTACCAGGGCGGCCACGTCGAGTACTTCAAGTACATGGTGGACATGCTGAAGGAGCGCGGCGCCGGCCACATCCGCGTCTTCGGCGGCGGTGGCGGCACCATCACGCCGGAAGAGATCAGGGAACTCGAAGCCTACGGCGTCGAGCGCATCTACCACCCCAACGACGGCATGCACCTCGGCCTCGTCGCGATGATCGAGGATGTGGTTGCGCGCGCGGCGCGCGCGCGGGAATCGGGAATCGGGAATGGGGAATCGTCGAAGCCAGGTACGGCGCACGTCGACCTCAACGACGAAATCGCGATAGGCCGCATCCTCAGCGCGATCGAGGACGGCAGCTTCAGCGACTCCGAGCTGGCCACCCTGCGCAAGCAATGGGCGGCCGGCTCTTCCCATTCCCCATTCCCCATTCCCCATTCCCGGAGGTCGACCACACCCGTGGTGGGCATCACCGGCACCGGCGGCGCCGGCAAGTCGAGCGTGGTGGACGAGCTGCTGCTGCGCTTCCTGCATGCCTTTCCCGAGATGCGCATCGCGGTGCTCGCGGTCGACCCCACCCGCCGCCGCTCGGGCGGCGCGCTGCTTGGTGACCGCATCCGCATGAATTCTCTGCGCAGCCACCGCGTCTTAATGCGCTCGATGGCCACGCGCCGCCAGCACGCGGCCACCAGCGCCGTGCTGAAGGACTGCGTCGCGTTCCTCAAGGGGCAGGGCTACGACCTCGTCATCGTCGAAACCGCGGGCATCGGCCAGAGCGACTCGGAGATCGTCGACCTGGTCGACTTCCCCATGTACGTGATGACCAGCGACTACGGCGCCGCCAGCCAGCTCGAGAAGATCGACATGATCGACTTCGCTGAGCTGATCGTGCTCAACAAGTACGACCGCCGCGGCGCCGAGGACGCGCTGCGCGACGTGCGCAAGCAGTGGAAGCGCAACCGCGTCGCCTTCCAGGTGAAGGACGAGGACGTCCCCGTCTACCCCACCATCGCCAGCCAGTTCAACGACCCCGGCATTACCTGGATGTTCGTCAACCTCTGCCGCCTCCTCCGCGCGAAATGGTGCCAGGGACAATTTTCGGGCGATGATGCTGCGGAAGCCGGGGCCAACGGACCGAAAATTGTCCCTGGCACCATTTCCTCCCGCTGCGATTTCACGCCGCAGGTCGACACCTCGCTCAAGGAACCCCGCGCCACCGTCCTCATCCCCGGCGCCCGCATCCGCTACCTCGCGGAAATCGCGGAGCAGGGCAGGGCGATCAACGCCCGCATCGAATCGCAGGCCGAGATCGCCGACCGCGCGCAGAGCTATTGGCAGTCGCTCAAGGACCTCGAAGACGCCAGGCTCCCCGCGCAGCTCGACCTCTACCACGCCGACGACCTGCACCCAGCGAAACCCGTTGTGGGAGCGGCTTCAGCCGCGATGCCTTCCTCCGAGG
>JAEZQS010000307.1 GCA_023412995.1 Pseudomonadota bacterium | reverse complement strand
TCGCCGGCGCGGCCGCTGCGGCTGCGGCCGCGGCGGCGGGTTCGACCGTGAGGGTGAAGTCGCCGCGCGCGATCCAGCGCTGCGCAGCCGCCTGCACCATGTCCGGTGTCGCCGCCTCGAGCTGGGCCAGGTCGGTCCGCCAGGCACCCGGGTTGCCGCGGTACACCTGGCCTTCGGCCAGCAGCGACGCCTTGCCGTTGACGCGTTCGAGGCCACGGATGAAGGCGGCGCGCGTGTCGGTGCGCACGCGGGCGAGCTCGTCGTCGGTCGGCCCGTCGCGCAGGAAGCGCTGCCATTCCTCCGCGATCGCCGCTTCGACCTTTTGCGGATCCACGCCCTGCTTGACGTCGACCTGCAGCTGCAGCATGGAGGCGAGCGCGAACGGCTGCACGCCGACGCTCACCGCATCGGCCAGCCTGTCGCGGTACACCAGCCGCTCGTACAGGCGCGAGGTCTTGCCGCCACCGAGCACGGCCGAGGCCAGTTCGAGCAGCACCTCGTCCTCGTCGCCCAGCTGCGGCACGTTCCATTCGCGGTAGATGCGGACCTGTGCGACCTGGTCCTGCATCGTGTCGCGGGTGGAGGTGGTGCGCGGCGCAACCCACGGCTGCTGGCGCGCGACCGGCGGCCCGGCGGGGATGTCGCCGAAATACGCCAGCATCTTTTCCTTCGCCAGTTCCGGCGTGATGTCGCCGACCAGCGCGACCGTCACGTTGGCCGCGCCGTACCAAGCGGCGAACCACTGCTTGACGTCGGCCAGCGAAGCCGCGTCGAGGTCGGCCATCGAGCCGATGGTGTCGTGGTGGTAGGGATGGTTGGCCGGGAAGGCGTTGGCCGCGATGCGCTCGTCGACGCGGCCGTAGGGCTGGTTCTCGCCCTGGCGCTTCTCGTTCTGCACCACGCCGCGCTGCTCGTCCAGTTCCTTCTGCCCGATCGCGCCGAGCAGGTGGCCCATGCGGTCCGATTCCATCCACAGCGCCATGTCGAGCGCCGTGGTCGGCACGGTTTCGTAGTAGTTGGTGCGGTCGAGCCAGGTGGTGCCGTTCTGGTCGGTTGCGCCGGCCAGCTCGAAGGGACGGAAGAACTCGTCGCGGTGGTTTTCCGAGCCCTGGAACATGAGGTGCTCGAACAGGTGCGCGAAGCCGGTCTTGCCGGCGGGCTCGTCGGCCGAGCCGACGTGGTACCACACGCTGACCGCGACCACCGGCGCCTTGTGGTCCTCGCTGACGATGACGGTGAGGCCGTTCGGCAGCTGGAAGCGCGTGAACGGGATGTCGATCGCATCCGCCGACGGGGCGGCCGCCACGGTGGAAGCGAGGCCGAGCCCGAGGAACGCGGCAAGGGCAACACGGACGAGGGACTGGCGCATGGAACTCCCGGACGCGGCGGCAGGAACCGGTCAGGCTAGCGGGGCCGGCCGGGACGGGCAATGGCCGGAGGTCAGGGATCAGGGATCGGGGATCCGGGATCTAGATTCGTGCTGGCTTGCGCCTGCGTGCGCCCTTGCGCTGACGGGGAAGTCATGGCGAACGGCGCAGGCGGAAGATCGAACCACGAAGAACACGAAGAACACGACGACGAACCAGGCAGGTCCGGGGCAGCCGAGCATCGCCGCGACCTCGCCCCTGTCCGCGTCGTGTCCGCGGTCGCTCGCGGTCACGACGCTGCGTTGCGCGGACATGACTTCCGGCACGGAAACTTTCGCGCAGCGACGCGGTTCCAACTCCGGTCTGCCGTGCGCCGAGTGCTGGCCCGCCGCTTGCAGACCCTGTCGCAAACCCGGACTGGAGAGCCGCGATGGACTTCGAACGCCAACTCATCCGTGCGATGGCGGCCGTGCTCGTCATCACGCTCGTCGCGGCGACCGAACTGCTGTCGGCACCGGTGGCGACGACCTCCGGCGCGTGCCCGCTCGCGGGCGCGCCGGCGCAACGGATCCTGCTGTTCGATCCGTTGCAGCGCCATCCGGTGTGGACGGAAGCGGACGGCAGCAGCACGCCGACCGCGGCGCTGGCAGCCGATGCCAGCGTCGCCGCAGCGGTGCATGCGACGCTCTGAAACCCGTCGCTGCAACCACGCGGCGCTCCGCCGCATCACACGCAAGGCACGACGCACCACCAGGGGAAACCGCCCGTCCACCCAGCGTCGACGGGCTCTGCAACACGCTCGCAGGAGTTACGCCATGTTGAACCACCGCCGTTTCCCGATTCCCGCCACTGCCGCCGCCGGCCTGTTCGCCCTCGCGAACGCGGCCGCTGCCGCCGCCCAGCCGACCACCGGCACCACGGTGGAGGTCGAGGCGCGCGCACCCCTGCAGGCGACGCTGCTGCCGGCCGTTCGCGTGACGGCATCGCGCAGCCGGCCGGATGCACTGGCGCAGGTCTCGATCGCCACCGATGCGCCGCTGCAGGTCACCCTGATGCCGACCGTGCGCGTCAACGCCGGCCTCGGCGACCTCGCCGACACCGCGGCCGAAGCGGCCTGGTCGCAGTACGCGGCAAGGCAGCTGGCCGACTGGCGCACCTACGCCTTCGAACTCGGCGCGACGCCGCTGCCGACGATGGATGACCGCTACATCAGCGCGTCCGTGCGCGCTGTGCACGGACGCCGCGGCGCCCGATAATGCACGGGTGCTGCACGTCGTCCTCTACCAGCCGGAGATTCCGCCCAACACCGGCAACGTGATCCGCCTGTGCGCCAACAGCGGCGCGGCGCTGCACCTGGTGCGGCCGCTCGGCTTCACGCTCGAGCACGCCCGGCTGCGCCGCGCCGGACTCGACTACCACGAGTTCGCGCACATCGCGGTGCATGACGACCTTGCCGCCTTCCACGCCGCCGTGGCGCCGACGCGACTGTTCGCGCTGTCCACGCGCGGCACGCAGCGCTACGACCAGGTCGCCTACGGCGAGGGCGATGCGTTCCTGTTCGGCCCGGAAACGCGCGGGCTTCCCGACGGGCTGCTTGCAGCGCTTGCGCCGGAACGGCGGCTGCGGCTGCCGATGCGCCCGGACAACCGCAGCCTCAACCTGTCCAACGCGGTCGCCGTGGT
>JAEZQS010000262.1 GCA_023412995.1 Pseudomonadota bacterium | reverse complement strand
CGGCGATGATGTGCTGCGCGACCTCCTCCGCGCGCGCCAGGCCGCGGTTCGCGTGCACCAGCACCTCGAGGCCCTCCATCGCCAGCGCGCGCGCGATGGCGCCGCCGATGTCGCCGCTGCCGCCGGTCACCAAGGCCCTTCTTGCCGCCATGTCCGCCACCCCCTTGTCGAGGGCGCCATGATCGCACCGCGCCGCGGGTTGCGTAGCCCGCGCGTCGGCACCGGGCGCTCGCGTTCGGCCGGCGGATGCGCGATCCTTCCGGGGTTTCCGCCGGGCCGATGCGACGGGTCGATGATGAGTGGATCAAGTGGACCGCAGGACGTGCCCGGAACGCCCGAGTGGTGTAACCGCCAGCTGTGGGCATTCGCGCGCCAGGCGCCCGACCACGCCCTGCTGCTGCTGGACGTCGCCGGAATCGTCCATTGGGCGAGCCCCGGGGCGTCGAAGATCCTCGGGGAATCCGCCGCCGAACTGGTCGGGCGCGGGATCGAACGCTTCTTCACCGCCGACGATATCCGCGCCGGCATCCCGGCCTACGAACTCACCGTCGCCACCGGCCACGGCTCCGCCGAGGACAACCGCTGGATGCGCCGCAGCGACGGGGCGCGCTTCTGGGCGTCCGGCGCAATGGTCGCGCTGCGCGACGAGCGGGGAACCCTCACCGGGTTCGCCAAGAGTTTCCGCAACCTCACCGACATCAAGATGCGCCTGGCCTTCCTGCGCAACAGCGCCGCCGCGGCAAGCGAGGGCGATGCGCGCAAGACCGCCGCCATCGCGACCATCTCGCACGAGCTGCGCAATCCGCTTTCCTCCATCCGCATGGCCGAGTCGGTGCTGCGCGAGCTTTCTGCCGGCGACACGCGCCTGCAGCCCCCGCTGGGCGTGATCGACCGCAGCGTCGGCTTCGCCACGCGCCTGATCGAGGACCTGGAAGACGCCAGCCTGCACGACACCGGCAAGGTCCAGCTGCAGCCCGAGCCGCTGCTCCTGCACGAGGTGCTTGAAACCAGCATCGCGGTGGCGCGCGAACGGACCGGCAGCCAGCGGCCCATCGAGCTGCTGCTGCCAGCGTGGGATCCGATCCGCTTCGAGGCCGACCTGCTGCGGATCCAGCAGGTGTTCGTCAACCTGGTCGCGAACGCGATCCGGTACACGCCCGAACCCGGCGGCATCCGGGTTACTGCGAGTGCGCATGGCCCGCGCGTGCTGGTGCGGGTGGAGGACGAAGGGGTCGGCATCGACCGCGACATGCTGGAAAAGATCTTCGACATGTTCACGCAGGCACCCAATCCTGCCGCGAAGGGCGGACTCGGCATCGGCCTCGCGCTGGTGCGCACGCTGGTGACCCTGCACGGCGGCACGGTGGAGGCGCGCAGCGACGGACCGGGAAAGGGCAGCACGTTCTCGGTGTGGCTGCCGCTGCCGGCCGCCACCACGGACGGGAACGCCGCGTGACGGGGGCCGGCGGTGGCGTACTGCTGCCGGCGCTGGTGGGCGGCAGTGCCGCTGCCGCGGCGACGGCCGTCGGCACGCTGCCCGCGCTGTTCGCGCGCGGACTGTCGCAGCGCAGCCAGGATGCGATGCTCGGGTTCGGCGCCGGCGTGATGCTGGCGGCGAGCGCGTTCTCGCTGGTGCTGCCGGGCCTGGACGCCGCGCGTGCACTCGGCAACGACCGCGGCAGTGCCGCGGTGGTGGTCGGCCTCGCCATCCTTGCCGGCGCAGCGCTCATCATGGGCATGGAGCGCGCGCTGCCGCACGAACACTTTATCAAGGGCATCGAGGGGCGCGCGACGCCGCGGCTGCAGCGGACGTGGCTGTTCGTGATCGCGATCTGCCTGCACAACCTGCCCGAAGGGCTCGCGATCGGCGTGGCCTACGCCAACGACGTCGCGCAGGGCAATGCACTGGCCACCGGCATCGCCCTGCAGGACCTGCCGGAAGGCCTGGTGGTGGCGCTGGCCCTGCTGGCCGCGGGACAGGGGCGCGCGCTCGCGATGGCCGTCGGCATGTGCTCGGGCCTGATGGAACCGGCTGGCGCGGTGCTGGGCGCCGCCGTGGTTTCCGCGGCGCCGCTGCTGCTGCCCGCCGGCCTCGGCGTGGCCGCCGGCGCCATGCTGTATGTGGTCAGCCACGAGATCATCCCCGAGTCGCACCGCCAGGGGCATGAGAACTTCGCCACCGGCGGGCTGATGCTCGGCTTCGTGCTGATGATGGTGCTGGACAGCACGTTCGGGTGAAAGCGGGGATTGGGGATTCGGGATCGGGGATTGGGAGAAGCCGCGCCGAAGCAGCATCCCGTTCGCCCGATCTTCCGAATCCCCCAATCCCGAATCCCCAATCCCGGCCCCCCTACCAGACCTTCACGCGCTCCGCCGGGGCGAGGTAGAGCGGCTGCCCCGATTCCACCGCGAACGCCGGGTACCAGGCATCGAGGTTGCGCACCGTCAGCGCACGGTAGTGGCCGGGGGCATGCACGTTGGTGAGCAGCGTGTTGCGCAGCGCCGGTTCGCGCGCCTTGCTGCGCCACGCCTGCGCCCAGCCGAGGAAGAAGCGCTGGTCCGGCGTGAAGCCGTCGATGGGCGCCAGCGCCTCGCCGGCATGCGCCTGCCGCCAGGCGTCGTAGGCGGTGGCGAGGCCGGCGACGTCGGCGATGTTCTCGCCCAGGGTCAGCTTGCCGTTGACGGCGAGGTCCGGGAAGGGCCGGTAGGCGTCGTATTGCGCGGCCAGTGCCGCGCCGGCGGCCTCGAAGCGGGCGAGGTCGGCCGGAGTCCACCAGTTGGCGAGGCGCCCGGTTTCGTCGAACAGCGCGCCGGCGTTGTCGAAGCTGTGGCTGATCTCGTGGCCGATCACGCCGCCGATCGCGCCGTAGTTGACGGCGTCGTCGGCAGCCGGGTCGAAGAAGGGCGGCTGCAGGATCGCGGCGGGGAAGATCAGGCGGTTTTCCAGCGGCACGTTCAGCGCGTTCACCGTCTGCGGCAGCATGTACCACTCGCCGTGGTCGACCGGCTGGCCGAGCTTGGCCAGGTTGCGGCGGTACTCGAACAGCGACGCGCGCTGGGCGTTGCCGAGGGCGTCGTCGCGCCGCACCTCGAGCGATGAATAGTCGCGCCAGGTTTCCGGATACCCCATGCCGACGCGCAGCGTCGCCAGCTTGGCGCGGGCACGCTGCTTCGTCTGCGCCGTCATCCAGTCGATGGCATCGATGCGCCGGCCGAAGGCGGCGACGAGGTTGGCGACCATCGCGTCCGCGCGCGCCTTGGTGGCGGGCGTGAAGTGGCGCGCGACGTAGCGCTTGCCGATGGCTTCGCCGAGCGCCTCGTTGCTGGCGTCCACCGCGCGCTTCCAGCGCGCCGGCTGCTCCGGCGTGCCGGAGAGCGCGGTGCCGTGGAAGGCGAAGTGCGCGTCGGCAAAGGCCTTCGGCAGCAGCGGCGCGGCGCGATCCAGCGCGTGGAACACGAGGTAGTCCTTCCACGCAGGCAGCGGCTCGCTGCCGACCAGCGCGGCAATGCCGGCGACGGCCTCCGGTTGCCAGACGATGAAACGCGGCTGCGCATCGAGCCCGGCGGCAGCGAGGAAGGCATTCCAGTCCAGGCCCGGCGCCTTGCGCGCGAAGTCGCCGCGTTCCCACTCGTTGGCGCCGCGCTGCACGTCGTTGGTTTCCAGCTGCGTTGCGTGCACGCGCGCAATGGCCGTTTCCAGCGTGAGGATGCGGGTCGCCTTGTCCTGCGCATCGGGCATGCCGGCGAGGGTCAGCACCTGCGCCACGTAGGCCTGGTACTGCGCGCGCAGCGCCGCCATGCGGCCGCCTTCGAGGTAGAAGTCGCGATCGGGCAGTCCGAGGCCACCCTGCACGAGGTAGGGCACGTACTCACCCGGCCGTTCCAGGTGCTGCGACACCCACACGCCGAACAGGCGGTCGGTGGTGGTGTCGGTGGCGTTCAGCAGGTCGACGTCCGCGCGCAGCGTGCCACCCAGCACCCGCGCGAGCGTGGTGCGGTCGCCGATCGCCTGGATCGCATCGAGCGTCGGCTGCAGCGGCGCAAGGCCCTTGGCCTCGATGGCGTCCGCATCGAGGAAGGCCGCGTAGTAGTCGCCCACCTGGCGCGTCTCGCCGCCCGCGGCGGCGTCGGCCGCGGCGTCCGCGAGGATGGCGCGGGTATCGGCCCGTGCCGGTTCGGACAGCACCGAAAACGCGCTGATGCCGGAACGGTCCGCCGGGATCGTGGTGTCCCGCAGCCAGGTGCCGTTGGCGAACCGGTAGAAATCCGCGCCAGGCGCGACGCTGCGATCCATGCCGGACGCATCGAAGCCGAACGAGCCGAGCGCCGCGGCGGCGCCGGGCGTCGCCGCGCCAGTCGCTGCCGGCGGCGCCGCCTCGGCCGAAGACCTCGGCTGCGGCTGCGCACAGGCAGCCAGCGCAGCCAGCGCGACGAGGAGCGGGACGGAGCGCAGCGGGAGCAGGGGCATGGTGACGCGTCCTCGAACGGGGAATGGGCCAGCCTAGGCCATCCCCGCGTCGCAGCGCCAGTCGCCAGAGGTCATGGCTGCGGGTGGCGCGGTGCCCTGCCGGCACGACGCCACGCGCTTCGCCGGCCTGTGCGTCGCGACGACGTTGGCGCGGTCCGGCTGCGCCCCCGGGCTACGCCGACTGCACGACCACCACGGCAGCCCGCCCACTGGCCAGCACCGTGCCCGCATGTTCGATGCGGAATGCGTACTGCCAGCTGCCGTCGCCGCCCAGCAGGCGGCTGGCGTGGACATCGAGCTCACCGGGAAGATCATCGATGCGCGCACGGTGCAGGTCCACCGCGCGCAGGGACACCAGCAGGCCGGGCTCGGCGCGCGTGCCGGCGGCGCGCGCCAGCAGCCCGCCGTGCACGGCCATCGCCTGCGCGCCGTACTCGCACAGGTGGACGGCCCGCAGCTGGCCGTCGCTGCGCAGCGGATTGTCGGGGCGACGATGCGAGGCGCTGCGCGCATGGATGGCTTCGTCGTCCCAGTCCACCACCGCGTCCAGCAGGCACATCGCGCCCTGGTGCGGGATCAGGTCGCGCCAGCCGATCGCGTCGCGGCGTGGCGCGCTCACGGCCGCCGCTCGCGTGCCATCAGGATCGACAGGCAGAAATGGAAGCCCACGCCGAGCGCCACGGTGAGGCCGATGGCGCGCAAGACCGGCAGCGAGGAGAGCGCCTGCATGCCGAACACCAGCAGCGCCGACAGCACGCACACCAGGGTGGCGTGCAGGGTACGGCGGCCTTCGGCGGCATCGGCGACCGGGCGTTCGAAGAAGAGGGCGTAGTGCAGTCCGAGTCCTGCCGCGAGGGTCAGCGCGACGAGGTGGAACAGGGACAGCGGGATGCCGGCCGCGCGCTCGACCACCAGCACCAGCAGGGTCGCCAGCGACATCGGCGCCAGCACGTGCCAGGCGCGGCGCAGGCTGCGCAGCGCCACCACCACGGTGGCGGCCAGCAGCACCAGCGCCAGCCCGAGCGCGCGCAGGATGCGCTCGCGGTACGCCGCCACCAGCGATTCCGACGCGCCCTTGAGGTCGAGCAGGCGCACGCCGCCGCCGCCGGGATCCAGCGCCGCCAGCGCCTGCGGATCGTGCACGCCGGACAGGGTCGCCAGCCCCAGCCAGTGGCCGTCGCGTGGCACCAGCATGGCGTCCAGCCGCGCGCCCGCGGGGGTATCGGCAAAGGCGGCCGGCGTCAGCGGCGGCAATGCGCGTGCCGCCTGCACGTCGTCGACGAAGGGGGCGAACAGCCCCTCGCGGAACGGCAGGCCGGCGCTTGCCTCGGCGACCTCGGCGGCGAGGGCGGCGCGATCGGGCAGCCGCGCCTGGCGCAGCCGCTGGGTGGCGAGGCTCGACAGGTAGCGGCTTGGAAGTTCGGCCGCATCGAGCGCACCGCGGGCGACGAGGGCGTCGAGGCGCGGTTCGAGCGATTCGGACAGCTGCAGCACGCCCTCGGGATCGGCCGCCGACAGCACCAGCAGGTAGCGCACGTCGGGCGCGCCGAGCTCGCCGCGCAGGCGCGCATCGCGCAGCAGCAGGTCCTGCGGCACCGGCGTCAGCGCCGCCAGGTCGTTTTCCCAGGTCGGCCCCGGTGCACGCCAGAGCACCACCAGGCCCAGCGCAAGCAGCAGCCACGGCAGCCAGCGCGGGCGGGGCAGGCGGTCGATCCAGCGGGCTGCCCGCGCGAGGCCCGGCGTCGCCGCGGCATCGTGGAATCGCGCCGGCAGGACACGCGGCAACAGGTAGCGGGTGGAAAAGCCCGCCACCAGCAGCCCGGCAATGGTGAACACGGCCAGTTGCTGCAGGCCCGACACGCCCGAGGCGAAGAAGGCGAGGTAGGCGATGGCGGCCGATGCGATCGCGGTCGCCAGCAGCGGCCACAGCGCGCGCACGCTGTCGAGCGCCGTCTCGCCCGCGCGGCGATGGCTGAGCACGCGGATCGGGTACTCCTGCGCGACGCCGAGGAGGGTGAAGCCGAACGCGAGCGTGATGCCATGCGCGGAACCAAAGCACAGCGCCAGCGCGGCAATGCCCGCAAGCCCGCCGCTCACCACCGGCAACGCCGCCAGCAGCAGCGCCGGCAGGCTGCGGTAGGCCAGCAGCAGGAGCAGCACGAAACCGGTCGTGCTGATCGCGCCGATGCGGTCGGCCTCGCTGCGCGTGCGGCTGCTGACCAGCACGGTGAAGTAGCCGGGGCCGCTCAGCGCCAGGCGGGCCTCGCTGGCGCCGGGCAGGGCGCCGAAGGCGGCACGCAGCGCGTCCTGCGCCTCCTGCTGCGCGGCGGGATCGAAACCGGGCGCGCGCGTCTGCACCAGCAGCAGCGCGGCGCCGTCGGACGAAAACCACACGCCGTCACGCATGGCCGGCGGTTTCGGCGGCGACCAGCGTTGCGCGACGGCCAGGGTCTCCAGCGTGGGATCGCGCGCCAGCAGCGGTTTGACCAGGCCCGCCGCGGGCGAGGCGAGTTCCTCCAGCCGTTCGCCGAGGGCATCGGAGAGGGTGGCCGCGTCCAGCGGCGCGGCGTCGAACGAGGGCGACAGCAGGTAGCGGTAGGGCAGCAGGCGTGGATCGAGGTCGGCCAGGTCGAACGCGCCATTGGCCACGCGCTCGAATCGCGGGTCGCCGCGCAGCGCATCGGCCAGGCCGCGACTGAGCGCGGCCAGGGTGGCTTCGGGCGCGCCCTCGATGGCGAGCAGCAGCAGGCGCGAACCGGGGCCCTCGCCGATCTGCTCCATCAGGAGCCTCTGGTCCGGCGTGGCCGGCGGCGGCATGAAGCTGCGCAGGTCCGTGCTGATGCGCAGCGTGGCGATGGCGGCGATCGCCAGCAGCGCCAGCGC
The DNA here is from genome assembly GCA_023412995.1 of Pseudomonadota bacterium. GTDB lineage: Bacteria > Pseudomonadota > Gammaproteobacteria > Xanthomonadales > Rhodanobacteraceae > Dokdonella_A. The sequence goes on along the minus strand of JAEZQS010000262.1, from coordinate 172 downwards.
CAGCAGCCACGTCGCCAGCACCAGGAGGGCGCGGCGGGTCATCGGCGCACGCACGCGATGCCGCAGGGCGCCGCCGCGCGAAGCCCCCGCCACGCGATCACGGCGTGCCGCGGCAGAGCGCCGACACCTGCGCCGTGGACGGGCGCGAGGGCAGGTCCGCTCCGGCCAGTCC
>JAEZQS010000208.1 GCA_023412995.1 Pseudomonadota bacterium | reverse complement strand
GCCACGGGCCGCACCCATTCCGCGGCAGCGACGCATCGTGCCGGCGCTGCCGCCACGATCGCGCCTGCACGCGACCCACCTGCCTGCGCACGGCGCAGGCCCCAGCTGGAGAGCGACATGACCCTCGAAGACATCAAGGCGCGCCTGCCCGACTACGCCAAGGACCTGCGCCTCAACCTCGATTCGGTGTTGAGCGAGTCCGGCGCCCAGGGCCTCTCGCCCCCCCAGATCGCCATCATCGCGATCGCGAGCGCGACCGCGGCCCGCTACAAGCCGCTCGGCGAAGCCATCGCCGCCCGCTTTTCCGGCGACATCGACGAGGCGCAGGCCAACGCCGCGCGCGCCGCCGCCGCGATCATGGCAATGAACAACATCTACTACCGCTTCACCCACCTGGTCGGCAACGAGGAATACGCCACGATGCGCGCCGGGCTGCGCATGAACGTGATTGCCAATCCCGGTTGCGACAAGATCGACTTCGAACTCGCCTCGATCGCCGTTTCGGCGATCAATGGCTGCGGCATGTGCATGGAATCGCACGAGAAGACCCTGCAGAAGCACGGCGTCTCCAGCCAGGCCATCCAGAGCGCCGTGCGCATTGCCGCCGTGCTGCATGGCGTGGCCGTTACCGCCGAGCAGGCGGATTGAGGGCAGGGGATAGGGATAGGGACTACGGGCTGGGGACTAGGGGCTGGGGAGCTGGCGTTGGCGACGGTTCGGCGGCAGGGTGGACCGTTTTTCCCGGAGCATTCGCTTGTTCCGGGAAACGGGTTCTGCAGCTCCGGGGCCGGCCGCATTCCGGACGCAAGAACATCTACAGCGCCGCGCGGCTCCCAGCCCCTGAACCCCTGGCGGGCGCAGCCCTCCGTGCCGCTCAGCCCCAGCGCCCATCCGACCGGACCATCGCTCGCATCTCCGCGTGGTCGCGGCTGATTTCCTCGATGTGGCGTTGCGCGCGTTCGCGCACGGTGGCGTCCGCATCACCATCGAGTACTTCGCGGAACGCGTGCAGGATGCGTTCCTCGAAGGCTTCCAGGCGCTGGAGGTATTCGTGCCGGGCGTCGGTGGAGAGGCGCGCGCGCAGGTCGCCCCAGCCGCGAAGCAGGGTGCCGGGGAGCGTCCCGCCCGACACCGGATCCCCGCCCGCCGCGGCAACCGCGCCACGCAGGTCCGCCGCGATCGCCGCCTTGTTGCGGGCCATGCGCTGGAACAGCGCATTCACGTCCGAACGCGACACGCGCGTCGCGGCGTCGCGATAGAACGCCTCGCCGTCTTCGAGGACGGCAACCAGTTCGTTGAGCGTGGCGGCGGATTGTCTGGCGGCCATGGGTGACTCCGCGCGGGATTTCCAGTGTCGCACTGCGGCGCTGAACCTTGTCGGCGCGATGCATGCGCGGGCTGAACGGGGGCGTACCCGCCGCGGCATCGGTTAATGCCGTGTCCGCCCCCGTTGCGTGACACTGCCCGCCTGGCCGCCACCTCCCCCCGGTTGCGCGGCTGGATTCGGGGCAAGACCTGCCGCAGTACGTCGTCCGCCGTGAGGCGCGCGCCACGTGCTGCGGTTTTTTTTTGCGCCGGCGCGAATGCAGTCGATGCCGCGGCAGCCTGGCCGCGTCGCGGGGAAACAGCGCCAGGACGGAACACGGAGCACGGAGAGCCGGGGGAATCCACGCGATGCGGATTCACCCCAGGCTCCGCGTGCTCCGTGTGGGAGGCCTTGCCGTTGTTTCGCGTGCGACGGTCAGATGCGACCGAGCAGCAGCAGGATCAGGATGATCACCACCAGCAGGCCGAGGCCGCCGGCGGGGTAGTAACCCCAGCTGCGGCTGTAGGGCCAGGTCGGCAGCCCTGCGATCAGCAGGATGATCAGGATCAGAAGGATCAGTGCACCGGTGCCCATGGTTGCTCCTCGTCGATCATTGCGGTTGAAAGGCGTTCATGGCGGAGCACCTGCAGGTCCGCCTCGATGTCATCGGCGCGGGCGCCCACCCCATAGGTGCCGGCCAGCCACTGCGGCGCCAGTTCCGGGGTGGCGCCCACCGTGTCGAAGTAGACCTGTGCCTGGTCATCGGCCCATACGGTGATGTCGCTGCGGTGCAGGGCCTCGTGGAGGCGGCTGGCGAGTTCGGAAAGGTCGCCGCGCAGCGACCCGGCAAGGCGGGCGTGCCTGCGCCTTGCGTTGGAGCGACCGGAATGCATGGCAGGCCTCCTCGCGTGGATGGCAGTCGTGCCGACGCTAGGCCGGGGCGGCGCAACGGCCGGTTAACCGGCCTGCCGCGGACGTTTGCGCATTCATCAGCCGTTGCTGTGCCTGCTTGCGCCGGCATGACGCGGTCCGTGCGGCGGCGGGCTGGCGACATAGCGCGCGGTGACGCGGGCGGCGCTGCGCACGTCGGCATCGAAGGCGGTGCGCAGCAACGCCAGGGCGCGCCGGCTGCGAGCCGGCGTGATGGCGGCCACGCAATCGTGCGGGATGCACACGGCGTATTCGCGCATGTGGGCATCGGTCGCGGTGCACACGATGCAGCTGTCGGTGGCGGTGCCCGCGAGCACCAGCCGGCGCACGCCGAGGTGCTGCAGCAGCAGGTCCAGTGCGGTGGCATGGAAGGCCGAGTGCTTGGGCTTGAGAACGAAGTAGTCGCCCTGGCGCGGCTCCAGTGCGGCCGCCAGCTCGCCGTCGGTCACGCCGCCGCGGGCACTGCGGTGGATCACGTCGCGGAAATCCGAACGCCACTGGCCGAAGTTGTCGTTGCAGTAGATCACCGGCACGCCGATGCGGCGCAGCCGGTCGCGCAGCCCGACGATGCGCGGTACGGCGGCTCGCAGGTGGCGGGCGAGGGAGGCTCCGCCGTCGAAGTCGAACCGGCTGATCACATCGATGAGGAGCAGGGCCGTGGCGGCGCGCTGGTCGTCGTCGGCGCGAAGGCCGGAATCCCCTGGCATCGAACGCGCCTCATGCCCGTTGCATGCGACACAGCGTAGGACGGCGAAGCGAATTCCGGCTGAACGCCACGGTCGCGGCGGGCAGCGGTTCACAGGCGGGCCATGTCCCCACCGCCATGATCGCCCCGGCCATTCCCTGCCACCGACACGAGGATCCGCCGATGGATGCGATTGCGTTGCTGAAGGAAGACCACAAGAAGGTGAAGGACCTGCTGGAGCAGCTGGCCGGCACCACCCCGCGCGCGGCGAAGAAGCGCGCCGACCTGCTGCGCAAGATCCAGCTCAACCTCGAGGCCCACACCACGATCGAGGAAGAGATCTTCTACCCGGCGTTCAAGGAAGCGGGCTCGAAGTCGGAGGATGCGAAGACGTACTATGAGGCGATGGAGGAGCACCGCGCCGCGGGCGACCTGGTGCTGCCCGACCTGTTGCAGACGCAGGTGGACAGCGAGCAGTTCAGCGGCCGCGCCAAGGTGCTCAAGGAACTGGTCGAGCACCACGTCAAGGAAGAGGAAAAAACCATGTTCGCGCGCGCGAAGAAGCTGTTCTCCCGGCAGGAGCTGGCCGAGCTGGGTGAGCAGATGGACATGCGCCGCTCGGAACTGATGCGCGGCGCCCGCTGACAGATCCGCAGCAAGGGCCCGTCGCCGGGCCCTTGCGCGTCGCTTCCTGCCTGGCGCGGGTCAGCCCGCGTCGGCGGACTCCCGGCAGGCAGCGTGCCCGCATTCGCAGACGGGCTCGATCCGCGGCGGTCCGCTGGTGGCGGCGTGGGCGCAGGACTGGCTGCAGTAGGCGGATCCGGGGGTGGGCTCGCACACGCAAGGGGAATGGGCGCATTTCGGCGTGCCATCGACTGTCGCGTTCATGCCGTCTCCTTCTCTGCGGGGACCTCCAATCTAGGCCGCCGCATTGAATCGCCTGTGAACCCGGCCGGCGGCGTGGCTTGCGCACGGCGGCGGGTCGCGTTAGCGATAGCGGCGCAAGGAGTATCCATGCCGGAGGGAAGCATCGGTGGATCGCCGCGTTCGTGCGGCGCGGTGGGCGCGAGGCGCGACGGCGTCACGCCTTCGCGCGTCGCGTATCGGCGCCAAGGGTGCCGACGAGGACGGCGCAGAGCACGGCTTCCAGCAGCGCCGGCAGCCGTGCCGCCGGGGTCACCCAGGCGGCCACCACGCCATGGCAGAAATAGAAGAGCGCCAGGATCCCGGCACACAGCAGGGCCCGGCGTGCGCTCGCACGCAGGACGAGCAGCGGCAGCAGCAGCGGTGGCACGGTGAGGGCCAGGGCCAGCCATGGCGTGCCGCGCGCGGGCGGCGCCAGCCACAGGTACCAGAGCGGCTGCAGCACGACCAGCGCGACCCACGCGATGAAGCCCGCGCGCAGCGCCGTCACGATGCGCTTCCCAGTCGCGCGGCGACAGCGGCGACGCGCCGTCCGAGTGCGCGGGCGAGCTCGCGCTCGTCCGCATCCATCGGCTGGTCGCCCGCGACCCCCGCGACGTGGCTGGCGCCATAGGGCGAGCCGCCACCGCGCGTGCGGTTGAGCGCCGGCTCGGTGTAGGGGACGCCGACGATCAGCATGCCGTGGTGGAGGAGCGGCAGCATCATCGAAACCAGCGTGGTTTCCTGCCCGCCGTGCTGCGTACTGGTGGAGGTGAACACGCCCGCGGGCCGGCCCACCAGCGTGCCCGAGGCCCATTGCGTGGCAGTGGAATCGAGGAAGTGCTTGAGCGGGGCGGCCATGTTGCCGAAGCGCGTCGGGCTGCCGAGCACCAGTCCGGCGCATTCGGCGAGGTCGGCGTGGGTGGCGTAAGGCGCCCCTTCGTCGGGTTCCGGCGGCTGCGCGATCTCGGTGGCGACAGCCACCGGCGGCACGCTGCGAAGGCGGGCCTGCATCCCGTCCACCTCGGCCACGCCGCGCGCCACCAGGCGCGCCAGCTGCGCCACCGCGCCCGTGCGGCTGTAGTAGAGGACCAGGATTTCGCTCATCGGGGCACCCGGAGTCGGTGGGGCCGGCTTCAGCCGGCGGATGCGGCAATGGCGTACCAGCCCTTGGGTCCCGCACGCACACGGGGTAGGCTCGCGTCATGTTCCCACGCCTTGCGCAGTTTGCCAGAACGCGGCTCGAGCGCGAGCGCGTGCTGGCGTTCCTCGAGTTCACCTGGCACCGTTTCCTCGAGGACCGCTGCATGCAGACGGCGGGAGCGCTCGCGTTCACCTCGGTGTTCGCACTGGTGCCGGTGACCGCGGCGGTGCTCGGCATCCTCGCCGCGTTCCCCGGTTTCGCGCGCTGGCGCGAGCAGCTGGTGTACTGGGTCTTCGCCAACTTCGTGCCGGCGGCAGGCGACGCGGTGCAGGGCTACATCACCGAGTTCGCCGCCAACGCGAGCAAGGCCACGGCGGTCGGCGTGCTGGTGCTGCTCGCCAGCGCCATCTCGCTGATGATGAGCATCGAGGACGCCTTCAACCGGATCTGGCGCGTGCCGGTGGCGCGCGGCGCGACGGCGCGCTTCGTCATCTACTGGACGGCGCTCACCCTCGGGCCGCTGCTGCTGGTGGCGGCGCTCGCGATCAGCTCGTATGCGTTCGCGCTGCCTTTCATCGATGCCGCCGAGGCGCAGTTCTCGATCAAGGCGCGGGTGCTGGCGATGCTGCCGTTCCTGATCGTCTGGGCCGCGCTGGTGGCTGCCTATGCGGTGATCCCCAACCGCACGGTGCGCATCCGCCACACCGTCATCGGCGCGCTCATCGCGGCGGTGCTGTTCGAAGCCGCCAAGCGCGGGTTCGCGCTGTACGCGACCGAGTACGCGAACTACCAGCGCGTCTATGGCGCGCTGGCGCTGGTGCCCATCTTCATCTTCTGGATCTACCTGTCGTGGGCCATCGTGCTGTTCGGCGCCTCGATCACCGCTTCGCTCAGCGCGTTCGATTACCGCCCGGCGGCGCTGCGCCTGCCGCGCGACCAGGAGTTCAGCGGGCTGCTGCGCGTGCTCGGCCACTTTGCCCACGCCCAGCGCGAAGGACGCGGCCTGTGCAGCGAGGACCTGCTCGATGCCGAGCCGTTCCTCACCGACGACCTGCTGCAGTGCTACCTCGGCGACCTGCACCGGGTGGGGCTCATCCAGCGCGGCGAACTGGGCGAGTGGATGGTGGTGCGCGATCTCGCCACCATCGACCTGCTGGAGGTCTATCGCGAAGGCAGCTACCGCCTGCCGCCCGGCGGGCCCGACCACGCCTTGCTGGAACTGCCGCCGGCGGCCGCCAGGGTGCTGGACGAACTGGGCGAGGAAATGCGCCAGTCGCTGCGCCTCAGCCTCGCCGAGGTGTTCCGCGCGGAGCTACCATCGCCGCCTGCATCCGCCCCACGCCACGCGACGCCGGAGACCCGATGAAGCCGCTTGCCGCCCGCCTTGCCCTCGCCGTCGTTGGCGCCCTCGCGTCATCCTTTGCCGTTGCGGCGCCGCCGGCCGCCACTGCCGCGAAGGCCGACGCGGCAGCGCAGGCGCCGGCCGTGCCGACGCTCACCGTGGCAACGCTCGATGGCGGCACCTTCGACCTCGCGCAGCAGCGCGGACGCTGGGTCGTCGTCAATTTCTGGGCGACCTGGTGCTCGCCCTGCATTGCCGAAATGCCGGACATTTCCCGCTTCGTCGCCTCGCGCAAGGACGTCGCCGCCATCGGCCTCGCCTGGGAAGACACGCCGCGCGAGGAAGTGATGGACTTCGTCCGGAAGCATCCGGTCGGCTACCCCCTGGCCCAGCTCGACGTGTACGAGCCGCTCGCCGGCTTCGAGTCGCCGCGCGGTTTGCCGACCACCTACCTGGTCGATCCCGCCGGGCGCATCGCACGCAAGTTCACCGGGCCCATTACCGGCCGCGACCTCGGCAAGGCGATCGACGCGGCGGCCAGCAAGCCCTGATGCCCGCTGCCGGCGCCCGTTTCCTGGTCGAGGGCCGCGTGCAGGGGGTGAGCTTCCGCGCGGCGACCCGGACGCAGGCCTGCACGCTCGGGCTCACCGGCCACGCGCGCAACCTGCCGGACGGGCGCGTCGAGGTGATGGCCTTCGGCTCACCCGCTGCGTTGGCGGCGCTTGCCGAATGGCTGCGGCAGGGCCCGCCGGCCGCACGCGTGGAGGCCGTGGCGCGCGAGGACATCGGCGCGCAGGAGCACGCCGGCTTCCGCTGCTGGTAACCGAAGCCGCGGCCGCCCCGTCC
>JAEZQS010000204.1 GCA_023412995.1 Pseudomonadota bacterium | reverse complement strand
GGGATGGGCGATCGGGGATTGGCGATCGGGGATTGGCGATCGGGGATTGGCGATCGGGGATTGGGATTTGGGATTGGGATTGGGGATTGGGGAGCGGGCTTGGGGTTCGGGATAGCGGCTTGGCCGTTTTTGCAGTGCGGCGCCACGTGGCGGGGCTTTCGGCGCCAAGACGCGGGCAGGAGGGGCTCTGCGAATTTCCAATCCCGAATCCCGGATCCGCGCTCCCCCGGTGCGCCTCCGCTACAATCGGCGGCTTTCCCGCCGTACCCCGCCACCATGTTCGAGTCCTTGAGCACCCGCCTTTCCGCCACCGTCCAGCGCCTGCGCGGCAAGGGACGGCTGACCGAAGCCAACATCCGCGAAAGCCTGCGCGAAGTGCGCATCGCCCTGCTGGAAGCCGACGTCGCCTTGCCGGTGGTGCAGGCGCTGGTGCAGCGCGTGCAGGCGAAGGCACTCGGGCAGCAAGTCCTGCGCAGCCTCACGCCGGGGCAGGCGCTGGTGAAGGTGGTGCGCGACGAGCTGACGGCGGTGATGGGCACCGCGAATGCCGACCTCAACCTGGCAGCGGCGCCGCCGGCGGTGGTGCTGATGGCGGGCCTGCAGGGCGCGGGCAAGACCACCACGGTCGCCAAGCTGGCACGTTTCCTCAAGGAACGACGGCGCAAGAAGGTGATGGTGGTGAGCTGCGACGTGTACCGCCCGGCGGCGATCGAGCAGCTGCGCACGCTGGCCGGCCAGGTGGACGTGCTGTTCCAGCCGTCCAGCGGCGACCAGGATCCGGTGGCGATCGCGCGCGGCGCACTGGATGCGGCACGCAAGTCCTTCGCCGACGTGCTGATCGTCGATACCGCCGGCCGCCTGCACGTGGACCAGGACATGATGGCCGAGATCCGCGCGCTGCACGACGCGCTCGATCCGGTCGAAACCCTGTTCGTGGTCGATTCGATGACCGGCCAGGATGCCGCGACCACCGCCAAGGCGTTTGCCGAGGCGTTGCCGCTGACGGGCGTGGTGCTGACCAAGACCGACGGCGACGCCCGCGGTGGCGCCGCTCTCTCGGTGCGTTACGTCACCGGCCGACCGATCAAGTTCATCGGTGCCGGCGAGAAGGTCGATGCACTGGAGCCGTTCCACCCCGACCGCGTCGCCCAGCGCATCCTCGGCATGGGCGACGTGCTGTCGCTGGTCGAGCAGGTGGAGCAGGGCGTCGACGAGGAAAAGCAGCGCAAGCTGGCCGAAAAGGTCATCAAGGGCAAGCGCTTCGACCTCAACGACATGCAGGACCAGCTCGAGCAGATGACGAAAATGGGCGGCATGGCCTCGCTGCTGGAAAAGCTGCCGGGCGTGTCCAACCTGCCCGACCAGGTGAAATCGAAGGTCAACGACCGCGAAGTGCAGCGGATGATCGCCATCATCCGCTCGATGACGAAGCAGGAGCGCCGCCATCCCGACCTCCTCAAGGGCTCGCGTCGCGCCCGCATCGCGCGGGGTTCCGGAACCCAGCCGGCCGACGTCAACAAGCTGCTCAAGCAGTACCAGCAGATGGAACGGATGATGTCCAAGCTCGGCAGCGGCGGCATGAAGGGGCTGATGCGCCAGATGGGCTCGGCCATGAAGGGCATGGGTGGGGGGGGGTTCGTGCCGCGCCGCTAGATGCTGCGGGGGCGAGGGGCCGCCCGGTGCGCCATCGCCACCAGGGGTTTATTTTGGGCCCGGATGGGCTAGAATGCGCGGCTCCCTCGGGAGAGGCCGGCCCCGACTGGCGTGCCCGCCAGACAATTCCAAGGAATTCAGAGAGCTACGATGGTCAAGATTCGTCTTTCCCGGGGCGGCGCGAAGAAGCGCCCGTTCTACCACATCATCGTGACCGACGTGCGCAACGCGCGCGACGGCCGCAACATCGAGCGCCTCGGCTATTTCAATCCGATTGCGGCAGGCAAGGACGTGCGCCTGCAGCTGGATACCGAAAAGGTCAAGGCGTGGGTCGAGAAGGGTGCGCAGATGACGGAAAAGGTCCGCGCGCTCTACAAGGAAGCAGGCAAGCAGGTCGCTGCTGCCTGATTCCGTGGGCGGGACGGGCGAAAAACTCGTCCTGCTCGGCAGGATCGTCGGGGTGCATGGCGTACGCGGCGAGCTGAAGCTCGAGTCGTACACCGATCCCCGGATGCGGATCTTCCGCTACCAGCCCTGGCAGCTGGGCACGGGGTCCGGCGGGGTGCAGGTGACAGGTTGCCATGGACGTGCCCAGGGCAAGGGCATCGTGGCCACCCTGCCCGGCATCGACGACCGGGACGCCGCCGCCGCGCTGGTTGGCAGCGACATCCGCGTTCCACGCGCGGCGCTGCCCCCGGCGGCGCCGGGCGAATATTACTGGGCCGACCTCGAGGGACTGGAGGTCGTCACGATCCAGGGCGTGCCGCTCGGGCGCGTGTCGCACCTCGTGGCGACCGGCGCGAACGACGTGCTCGTCATCAGCGATGGGGTGCGCGAGCGACTGGTGCCGTTCCTGCCGGGGCAGTTCGTCACCGAAGTGGACATCCAGGCCGGCCGTGTCGTCGTCGACTGGGACCCCGATTTCTGAGGCCGGGCTGGTTCCGGTTCTTGCTTCACCTCGAGGGCGCGGACCGGATGTCCGTTCCGCGATTTTCGCGCCCACGGACGGGTGCACCAGGAATGGCCGTGCGGATCGACGTCATCACGCTGTTCCCGGAGTTCATCGAGGGCTGTGCACGGTTGGGTGTGGTCGGGCGGGCGCGCGAGCGCGGGCTGATTCAGGTGGAAGCCTGGAACCCGCGTGACTTCGCCACCGGCAACTACCGTTCCGCCGACGATCGCCCCTATGGGGGCGGGCCCGGGATGGTGATGATGATCGACCCGTTGCGCCGCGCGCTGGAAAGCGCACGCGCGGCGGGAGCAGGCGGCAAGGTGGTTTACCTGAGCCCGCAGGGAACGCGGCTCGACCAGGCGAAAGTGGCGGAACTCGCGCAGCGCGACCGGATGATCCTGCTGAGCGGACGCTACGAGGGCGTGGACGAGCGTTTCCTGGAGCACGCGGTCGACGAGGAAGTCTCGATCGGCGACTACGTGCTTTCCGGCGGCGAACTGGCGGCGGCGATCGTGATCGACGCCGTCGGGCGCCTGCAGGAAGGGGTTTTGAACGACGCGGAATCGGCCGCGCAGGATTCGTTTTCGAACGGCCTGCTCGACTGCCCGCACTACACGCGTCCCGAGCACCACGAATGGGGCGACGTGCCGGCAGTGCTGCTGTCCGGCGATCACGCGGCGATCCGCCGCTGGCGCCTGCAGCAGTCGCTGGGAAGGACCTGGCTGCGGCGACCCGACCTGCTCGGGAAACTGGCGCCGGACAAGGACATGCAGGCGCTGCTCGCCGGGTACCAGGCGATGCACGCGACGCCAACGACGACGCCGGGCGATGGATCCGGCGAATGAACATCAGCCTGACGGTGAACGTGATGAACCTGATCCAGCAATTCGAAGCCGAACAGATGACCCGCACGCTGCCGGCGTTCAGCCCGGGCGACACGGTCGTCGTCAACGTGAAGGTCAAGGAAGGCAACCGCGAGCGCGTGCAGGCCTACGAAGGCGTGTGCATCGCGCGCAAGAACGCCGGCCTCAACTCCGCCTTCACGGTGCGCAAGATTTCCCACGGCACCGGCGTCGAGCGCGTGTTCCAGTCGCACAGCCCGACGATCGAATCGGTGGTCGTCAAGCGCCGCGGCAAGGTGCGCGGCGCCAAGCTCTATTACCTGCGCGGCCTCGAGGGCAAGAAGGCGCGCATCAAGGAAGACCTCGGCGCCGCCGCGCGCAAGGGCGCCTGACCGCGAGAAAACCGTCTTGGAGCATCGAGTCGCGTCTATGC
>JAEZQS010000185.1 GCA_023412995.1 Pseudomonadota bacterium | reverse complement strand
CCTTGGACACGGAGCCCACGGAGAAAGCATCCGGCAAGGGGCTGCAAGTCTGAAACATGACGCCCGCAGGGCACGCCAGGAATGCGCGCTGGCGTAGTGCCCGCCTCGCGGTTCGCGTAGCAGGGTTCCCTCCTGCAACGATTGCTTTTCCTTCTCCGTGTGCTCCGCGTGCTCCGTGTCGAAGGCTCTTCATCTGCCTTCCTCGTCCCTTCGTCGCGCGAACTGCGTGCGGCAGGCGCCGGTTACTGGCCGAACTTGTAGACGAGGTTGGTCGTCATCAGCTGGTCGGTCTTGTGGCTGGTCACCGCGACGTCGGAGTTGTGGCGTACCTGGTAGCCGAGCTTCAGGGCGAAGGATTTGTTGATCGCCACCTGCAGCCCGGCGTCGTTTTGCGCGAAGGTGTTGTCCGCGCCGCTCTCCACCAGCAGCGTGTTGATGAAGGACGCGTTGTCGGTGAAGTCGTGGCGCCACGCCACGAGGCCGCGGCCGACCACCTCGCCTTCGGAATCGAAGCGGTGGCGCACGGGCACGCCATCGACGGTTTCAGGCCCGAACACGTCCACCGCCTGGTAGCGCTTGTAACCGGGGCCGAACTCCACCGACAGCTCGCTGGTGCGGTTCTTGAGCAGCGTGTAGCCGTAGCCGACCGAGGCGATCCACTGGTATTCGAACGGCGCGAAATCGTCGTTCTCGTAGCGCAGCGCGCCGACCACGTAGCTGCGCTCATCCAGCTTGTAGCCCATCGACGCGCCGGCTTCGTAGCGGTTGGCCGTGAGGTCGTAATCGGACACGTTGACGACCTGCCCGTCCACCACCGTGGCCTGCTTCACCTCGCCCTTGCTGCGCAGCGCCGTCAGGAAGAAGTTGTGCTTCCAGGTCGCGTCTTCCTTCTTGAACTGGAGCTTGGCATTGAGGTTCTCGGAACGGGCATTGCCGCGGGTGGCGGCGAAGCCGAGTTCGCCGGAACCGGACCAGTCGCCATCGGCGGCGGTGGCGGCCAGCGGCAACACGGCGAGCAGGGCGAGTGGAAGCAGGGCGTTCTTCATCGGGATTCCAGGCAGGAAGGCGGGCATGAAAAAACCGCCGAAAGCGGTTTGTCGCCATGGTAGGTCGACGGCGTAAATGCCGGATGAACAGCGCGGTCGAGGCGTCGTGATTCCCGCCGCTTCAGCGCGCGTAGTACGCCATCACCGCATGGCGTGCCTCGGCGAAGAACAGCCATCGCTCGACGAAGGCCGCCAGCATGGCGGCGAGGAGGCCGGCCAGCGCCGCCGGCCAGCCCAGCAGCAGCCAGAGTGCGAACGCGAAGGCGGGCGCGAGCAGGAAAAGTGCAGCGACGATGCGGCGCAGGCGCCGCGCGTGCCGGCGCGCGAGCACGAAGCCCATCTCGCGCGTCAGGTAGTTTTCCTCCGTGTGCGGCGCCTCCAGCGACACCACCCTGCCGGCAAGGCCAGTCGCGGCGGCGGTGGTGGGAATTGCCGGCGCGCCGTCGATCGCACGCCAGTAGCGCCACTTCAGCACGGCGCAGGCGGGCCCCAGCAGCAGCACGTCGAACAGCCAGGCCGACCACGCGGCGCCGGCGGCGAATGCCAGCCACCACGCCATGCCGGTGTGCAGCCCGATCAGGAGGTAGCCCGCGACCACGTGCGGATCGTGCCACGCGCGCACCGGTTTCAGGCTGGCGTAGATGTTGGCGGTGCACACCACCGTGGCGGTGGCGCCAAGGCAGAGCGCGGCGGCCGCGACGCGCAGCGCGGCTGCGGAGGCGTGCAGCGCCGGCAGCAGTCCCGCCAGCACGAGGAAGAGCAGCGGCAGGTAGGTGGCGAGGCTTGCCACGCCTTCGCGTGAAAGCCACGACGAGCGCCACTGGCTGAGCGCTCGCCAGGCGCGCAGCGGCTTGCCGAGGTGGCCGAGCGAGGCCAGCAGGCCGATGCTGGCGAGCACGCCGCCGGCCACGAGCATCGCGAGTGCACGGCCGCCCACCGTGCCGCCGAAGGCGATGCCGAGGGCGGCGAGGAACAGCAGCCCGTAGCCGGCGCCGGACAGCACGGTGAAGAAGATGATCGAGAAGGAGGGGCGCATCGCCGGCCGTCAGCGCGACAGCGCGCGGTCGAGCCAGCGCAGGAGCGGTGGCAGGCGGTTCGCGTCGAACGGTTCTTCCGGTGCCGTGTGCGCCGCTTCCGGCGCGCCGCGGCCATCGCGTCGCGGGCGCGGTGGCAGGTAGCGGTTGACCGGCCGGTATCCCGATTCCGGCAGCAGGCCGTAGCCACCGCGCTCGGCCACCAGCCGCGACACGCCCGACTCCGGATCGCCGAGGTCGCCGAAATGGCGCGCGCGGGTGGGGCAGGCCATCACGCACGCCGGCTGCCGGTCCGCCTCGTCGAGCGTCTCGTTGTAGATGCGGTCCACGCACAGGGTGCATTTCTGCATCGTCCCGCGTGCCTCGCTGAACTCGCGCGCGCCGTAGGGGCAGGCCCACGCGCACAGCTGGCAGCCGATGCACTTGTCCGCGTCCACCAGCACGATGCCGTCCTCGGCGCGCTTGTAGCTGGCGCCGGTAGGGCACACCGTGACGCAATCGGGCGTCTCGCAGTGGAGGCACGAGCGGGGGAAGTGCACCGTGAGCGCTGTCGCGCCGGGAATAGGGAATGGGGAATGGGGAATGGCTTGAGGCCCTGGCGCCTCGCCGACGACCGCGCCGGCTTGCTCTGCCATTCCCGATTCCCGATTCCCGATTCCCTGCACTTCATAACTGTGCACCCGGTTGAACCACACGCCGAAGGGCTCGGCGCCCAGCGGGTCCTCGTCCGGGAGCGGGCCGAACTGGCCGCCCTCGTTCCATTCCTTGCAGGCGACGGCGCAGGCGTGGCAGCCGACGCAGGTGTCGAGGTCGATGACGAGGCCGAGCTTGCGCGGGCCGGGTGGCGGCAGCATCGTCATGGCACGAGCGGCCAGAACCAGGGGATCATGATCATCGAGAGGGTGCAGAACAGCGCGATCAGCGGGATGCCGACCTTCATGAAGTCGGTGAAGCGGTAGCCACCGGCGTAATAGACGATGGTGTTGGTCGGATAGCCGACCGGGGTGGCGAAGGAGGTGGCGGCGGCGAAGGCGACGGCGACGACGAACGGGCGCGGGTCGGCATGCATCGTGTGCGCGATGGAAATGGCGATGCCGACCATCAGCACCACCGAGGGGTTGTGCCCCATCAGTTCGGTGAGGAGCGCCGTCATGAGATAGACCACCAGCAGCGCCGCCAGCGGCCCGTGCGCGCCGACGAGGTCCATGCCGGCAGAGACGATCGCGCTCGACAAGCCGCTGTTCTCGATCGCGGCGCCCAGCGGCAGGATCGCCGCCAGCAGCACCACGATCTTCCAGTCCATGCCTTCGTAGAGGTCCTTGCGGCCGTAGCAGCCGGCAATCGCCATCGCCACCGCGCCGGAAATCGCGGCGATCGGGATCGGCAGCCAGTGCAGGCCCGACACGATCACCACCGCGGCCATGATCACCACCGCCGCGATGGCGCGGCGCGGCGTGCGGCCGACGTCCTCGCGCTCGCTCAGCACGACGAAGCGGTCGTCGCTGCGCAGCGCGGCGACGGTGTCCTCGCCTGCCAGCATCAGCAGCACGTCGCCGCCGGCGATGCGCACGTTCTTGAGCTTCTCGCGCAGGACGCGGCCGCGGCGGTGGATGGCGAGGGTGATCGCCACGTGTTCGTGGCGGAAGGCCAGTTCGTCCAGCGTGTAGCCCTCGATGCCGCTGTCGGGCTTGACCATCACCTCGACCAGCACGCGCGCGCGGCCGTGGTCGGGGCCGTAGCGGTCTTCCGGATCGAGTTCGAGGTCGGCGACTTTGCGCAGGTCCTCGATCTTTTCCCAGTCGCCGCGCACCAGCAGCACGTCGCCGGCGGCGAGCTTCTGCGAACGCGGCGACCACAGGTGGCGCTCGCCGCGGAGCAGCTCGAGCGGGTACACCCCGTACTTGTCGCCCAGGCTCGCCTCCGCGATGGTCTGGCCGATCAGTGGCGAACTCGCGTTGACCTTGAGCTCGGTCACGTACTTGCCCAGCTCCGCCTCCATCGGCAGGGTGGTGGTGATCTCGCGCGGCAGCAGCCAGCGCCCGACCAGCATCAGGTAGGCGATGCCGACCACGGCGAGGATCGCGCCGAGGCGGGTGAACTCGAACACGCCGAACGGCGGCAGGCCGTGCTGGGTGGCGAGGCTGTCGGCCAGCAGGTTGGAGGACGTGCCGATCAGCGTGCACACGCCGCCCATCTGCGCGGCGAACGCCATCGGCATCAGCACGCGGCCGGGCGAGGTGTGGGTGCGCGCGCACACGCGCAGCGCCAGCGGCAGGAACGTCGCCACCAGCGCGATGTTCTTGATGAAGGCGCCCATCGGCGCGATCGCGAGCATCAGCGCCAGGGTCAGCAGCCATGGCTGCCGTATGCGCGAGAGCAGGCGTCCGAGCGGCTCGAGCGCGCCGGAGCGCTCGATGCCGAGGCTGAGCGCGAACATGGCCGCCACCGTCACCGTGGCTTCGTTGCTGAAGCCGGACAGCGCCTCCACCGGCGTCACCATGCCGAACACCACCAGCAGCACCAGCACGCCGAGCGCGACGATGTCGATTCGCACCTTCTCGCTGGCGAACAGCACGATGGCGCCGACCACGATGGCCAGCGTGCCCCACGCGTGCGGCGTCACGGCATCACCCCCGCCTGCCCGTGGTGCTCGATGCGGTGACCCGCCCGCCAGGGCTCGGCGTCACGTTCGATCCGCACGCGCAGGTCGAACCACGCCGCCTGGCCGGTCACCGGATCGGCATTGGCGCGCGGCCCGTCGCCATCGGGCAGCGACAGCGGGATCAGGTGGTTGAGCAGGAAGCCGTCGGCGTTCTCCGGCGCATCGGCGGCCAGCTTCCAGGCGCCGCGGCGCTTGCCGATCGCGTTCCACGTCCACACCGTGCCGGGCGCGGTGCCCTCGTGCAGCCGCGCCTGCACGCGGATGCGTGCCTGCGGCGCGGCAAGCCAGATCCAGTCGTCGTCGGCGACGCCATGCGCGAGCGCGGTGGCAGGATGCAGGTAGAGCCGGTTGCGCGTGGCGATCTGGCGCAACCAGCGGTTCTGCGAACCCCACGCGTGGTACATGAACATCGGCCGCTGGGTGATGGCGCTGAGCGGGAACGCTGCGTCGTCGGCGATGCCCTCCCAGAACGGCAGCGGATCGAAATGGCGCGCGACCCGCGCGCGGTGGCGCGCGGGTGGCTGGCGTTCGCCATGGCCCTGCGCGGCGAGGCGGAAGCGCTGCAGCGACTCGGCGTAGAAGGCGAGCACCACCGGCTCGGCCGAGGCGAGGAACCCCAGTCCCCTGGCCCAGTCGAGGTAGTCGCGATTGGCCATCTTGTAATAGCGGCCCGCTGGAGGAACCGGTCGGTGCCAGTAGCAGCCGTTGTCGGCATAGCGTTCGAGCTGGCGCGGATTGGGGGCGCCGATGCCTGCCGCGCCGCCATCGATGCCGCGCCACCCCGCCAGCAGGCCGACGCCCGGCGCACGTTCATGGCGCACCATGTAGTCGGCGTAGTCGCGCCAGGCCGGCTTGCCGTCGGCGTCCACCATGCCCGGCAGCCCGAGCCGCGCGCCGAGATCCAGCAGCACGTCCTGGAACGGCCGCACGTCGCGGTCCGGCGCGAACACCGGCACGCGGATGCCGTCGGCGGCGGCATCGGCGTCGGAAATCGGCCGGTCGAGCAGGCTGATGCAGTCGTGCCGCTCGAGGTAGGTAGTGTCGGGCAGGACGAGGTCGGCGAAGGCGACCGTCTCGGAATCGTAGGCGTCGCTGTAGATGATGTGCGGGATGCGGTATTCGCCGCTCTGCGGGTCGCGCTCGCACAGCAGCTGGCGCGTCCTGCCGGTGTCCATGGCCGAGTTCCAGCCCATGTTGGCCATGAACAGGAACAGGGTGTCGATGCGGCAGGGATCGCCCGCCGCGGCGTTGGCGATCACGTTCTGCAGCAGTCCGTGTGCCGCGAAGGGATGCTCCCAGGAAAACGCCTTGTCGATCCGCCGCGGCTCGCCGGCGGCATCGACGACGAGGTCGGCCGGGGTGTGCACGTAGCCGAGCGGGCCGGCATCGAGCGACCCGTCGGCGCGGCGCGCCTTGCCGGGGCGGTTCCCCGGCGGCGCCGGCTTGGGATAGGGCGGCTGGTAGCGGAAGCTGCCGGGCGTGTCGATGGCGCCGAGGATCATCTGCAGCAGGTGCAGCGTGCGGCAGGTGTGGAAGCCGTTGGCGTGTGCGCTGATGCCGCGCATCGCGTGCATCGCCACCGGCCGGCCGGTCATGCTGGCGTGGATGCGGCCCCACGCGTCGGTCCACGGTTGCTGCAGCGTGATGGCCTGGTCGAATGCCGTCTGCGCCAGTTCGCGCGCGAGGCGGCGGATGGTGGCGGCATCGACCCCGCACACCGGTGCGACGGTTTCGGGTGCGTAGGCATCGGCCAGGAAGCGTTCGGCAAAGAGCTGGAACGCCGGCACCGCGCGACGGCCGTCGGCGAGCGTGGCCTCGCCGGCGATGCGCGGCGAGATGCCGGTGGCATCGGCGCGCACCACCCGCGTGGTGCCGTCGTCGCGCGCAACGCACAGCGGATGGCCCTCGGCGTCGCGCGCGATGAGCCCGTCATCGGCCGCGCCGGGATCCTGGATCACCAGGTGGTGCGCGTTGGTGTAGCGCACGAGGTACTCCAGGTCCACGCGGTCGGCCTGCAGCAGTTCGTGGATGAAGGCACCGGCGAGCAGGCCGTCGGTACCGGGATTGACCGGCACCCATTCGTCGGCAATGGCGCCGTAGCCGGTGCGCACCGGGTTGATCGCGACGATCTTCGCGCCGCGCGCCTTCAGCTTGCCCAGCCCCAGCTTGATGGGATTGGAGTCGTGGTCTTCCGCCACGCCCCACAGCATGAGGTAGCGCGTGAGGTCCCAGTCCGGTTCGCCGAACTCCCAGAAGCTGCCGCCCAGCGTGTACATGCCCGCCGCGGCCATGTTGACCGAGCAGAAACCGCCGTGCGCGGCGTAGTTGATGGTGCCGAACGCCTGCGCCCACCAGCCGGTCAGCGCCTGGCTCTGGTCGCGCCCGGTGAAGAAGGCGAGCTGGTCGGGATCGCGCGCGCGGATGTCGCCGAGCCATTGCGTCGCCAGTGCCAGCGCCTCTTCCCACTCGATCTCGCGGAACGCCCGCTCGCCGCGTTCGCCGATGCGCAGCAGCGGCTTGCGCAACCGCGCCGGCGAGTAGTGCTGCATGATGCCGGCCGAACCCTTGGCGCAGATCACGCCCTGGTTGACCGGGTGGGCGGGATTGCCGTCGATGTAGCGCACGCGCCCGTCCTTGACGTGCACGCGGATACCGCAGCGGCACGCACACATGTAGCAGGTGGTCGTGCAGATCGTGTCGCCGGTGGGAAGGTCGAGCTTCAGGTCGGTGTGCGGCATGCCCTGGCCCGTTTGCGTCGAGTGTGCGCGCCTGCCGCACCGTCGCGCCCGTGGCGCGCCACGATCGGCTGGCGGGCTGCGGGGTGTTCCGCCGGCGTGGCCCGAGCGTGCTGGTGCCGCAGCAGCAGGGCGGATGCGCGGGCAGGGGCTGGAGCGGGGAGCAAGCGGGCGGTTGGCATGCGTGCTGGCTGTCGGTCGTTCAAACAAGCGCCCTGGATGACTTTCCGGCCGCACCCGCGCGCATGCCACCGGACGGCCCCACCGGTCGCGAGGCAATGCGGCGGATGGATCGTGATCCGGTTCCCCACGGATGGCCGCCTCCAAATGCGGAAGCGCGCTGGCGACGACCATGGTAACGCATGGGGCGAGTCGCGGTGGCGAGGCCCGCGACAGCAAGGTCAGGAGCAACAGCAGTCGACTGCCTCATCCGGGAGCACGCCGAAGACACGAAAGACGGGCACGGAACGCAAGTGGGCAACACAGGCGGCCGGTTCGCGCGTGGCGGCCCCGGACCAGGCAGGCCGCGGGCAGGAGCAGGTCCGGACCGATGCGAGACCCGGCAGGCGATCGATTGCGTCAACGAGGGTCGGCCACAACCTTCGCCCCTCGGCTTACCGGAGTCCGAGCGAGCGGAGGAATGCCTCGACCGCGCGGGTCAGCCCGCCCGGCTCGCCCAGCTGCTGGTTGATCTCGCCGTGGCGCAGGTCGACGGGCACCACCTCCACCTTGCCACCGAGTTCGCCGGCGCGGGCGGCAAATCCGCGTGCCTGGCGGCAGGAATCCTCGCGGCGGCTGGAGCACACCAGCAGCATCGGCACCGGTGCGTGCGCCAGGCGCAGCGTCGGCGACGCATCGCGCCACAGCTGGCGGTCGTCGCCGAAGGCACGGTCGTAGAGCGGGAAGTGGCGCGCCTGCATGATCGTGGTGACGTCGTACGCGGCGCTGTCGAGCGCGACCGTGCCGAGCCAGGGCTTCGCGCCATGGCGACGGGCGATCTCCGGCGCCGCGCTGAGCAGCGAGACGAGGTGCGCGCCGGCGGAGTGGCCCATCAGGACGAAGCGCGCCGGGTCGGCGCCCCATTCGGCCGCGTGCTGCTGCGCGTAGGCGAGCGCCATCGCGATGTCGTCGGCCTGCTGCAGCGGGTTGGCCTCCGGCACGACGCGGTAATCCACCGAGACGAACACGTAGCCCTTCGGCAGCCAGTAGTCGATCTTGTTCTGCACCACTCCGGTCGCGGCCTTGTCGCCGCGTGCCCAGCCGCCACCGTGCACCATCAGGATGGTCGGTGCAGCGTGCGCGTCGGCGGGCCGATAGAGGTCGAGCCGTTGTTCCGGCGCGGGACCATAGGCGATGCCGGCGCGCGCAACGGCGCCCGCCGGAAGGGCGAGGGGAGCTTCCCGGCGCTGCCGCAGCCGCTCGCGCAGCCAGCCGCGCTGGCCACCCGGTGCGGCGTCGGCGCCCGCCGAAGCACGGGAATCGTCAGGCATGGGTGCGGCCATCGACGGCGGGGACAGGAATGCGGCGGCGAACAGGGCAACCAGGCAGCATGCGAGCGGATGCGTCATGACGTAACCTCGCGCGGCAGGGGACCAGCCGGGTCGCCGGCGCCGGAATATAGCACCACGGTCTGCCCGCGCACGCCGCGTCGCCGTCGCGTGCGGGCGCGCATTCAGGCAGTGGCGGTGCGCGGCGCCAGGTACACCTCGCAGCCACCGCGCGGGTTATGCACGTAGGTGTCGCCGTTGAGCGGCATGATCTTCGGTCCCCACGGATTGGCGGTGCCGAGGAACAGCCCGTGCGGCGTCGAGGCGAACGTGCGCAGCCCCATGTTGAACGGGTTGCCCATGCCATCGGTGGTCACCGGCAGCCAGTTCTCGCCATCGTGGCTGCGGTAGAGGTCGAAGCCCGAGCCGTATTCCAGGATGTTCTGCGGCCCGACGTGGGCGATCACGCGCGCGAAGGCTTCCGGCCAGCGGCTGCGGTTGACGTAACCGAGCACGCTGCTCCACTCGAACGTGCCCATGTAGAGCCAGCCCTCGTGCTCGACCATGCGCCAGAAATAGCCGTTGAAGAAGTTGTCGAAGCCGGGCAGGCGCCCGGACAGCGGCGCCTTGTGCCCGTCCGGCGTGTCGCGCGCGGTGCCGACGATGAGGTCCCAGGAAAGGTCCGGGTGCAGGCGCAGCAGTTCCGCCGCGCCGGGGCCGATGTTGTTCTGGCGGTCGATACCGCCGCCCTGGATGCCGGTGCCGATGTAGAGGCAGCCCTTGAACGGCAGCAGGCTGAGCACGCCCTGGTTGAGCGGCCCGCGCCAGGCGCCCTGCTCCATCACCCGTTCCCACTGGTAGGGCGCCTCGCCCTCGCAGGTGCTGCGCCAGAGCTGGAAGCCGGCGTGGTTGAGGGTGCCGACGTAGAGGTGGTCGCCCCAGGCGCAGACCTCGTGCAGCGACTTGTTGCCGACATCGCCGAAACCGAAGTCGCTGACCGGCTGCCAGTCGCCGCGTGCCGGGTCGCGGCTTTCGTACACGACCGCGTGGCCGGACACGTTGGTGTTGCCGCCACGCGAACCCGCCGGCGTGGTGTAGAGGCGGCCCTTGAACGGCACCATCGAGCGGATGGTGGTCACCGGCAGGCCGACCAGGCCGGGCTCGCAGGTGGTGCGGAACGTGCGCCCGTCCTCGCTCACCATGATCACCGGCCCAGGCCCGCGCGCCGGCGACCAGGTGCTGATGAAGAGCTGCGGTTCCTCGTCCTCGTTGCGCTGGAACACGGTGGCGGCGCGATAGCTGATGTCGCGCGGGATCGGCTTGCCGTGGCTGCCGGTGATCAGGGGCGCCTTGAACACGCGCTCCCACACGCCGGTGCGCGGTTCGTAGGCCCAGATCTCGGCACGCAGGTCGAGCTCGAACGGGTCCAGCGGGCATTCGATCGGCCACACGTCCAGGCCCAGCGAGAGGCGCGAGCGCATCAGCGCGAAGTTGTCGCGCATGGTGGTGACGTACAGGCGGCCGCGGAACCACGCCATCGCGTGGGTGTAGGTGTTGTGGCCGTCGCCGAATCCGCGCGAGGCGATCAGGCGGAAATCCTCCCGCCGCAGCCCCCGCGTGACGCCGAGCTTGTTGGTGGCGGGGATCACGCTTCGGCCGCGGGGAAGAGGGTGGCGAGCTCGCGGCAGGCCTGCTCGCGGTCGGCGAAGGGACCGACCCGGCCATGCTCGCGGGTGGTGAAGTACCACGCATCGCCGGAGCAGTAGACGCGGTCGCTGCGGAAATAGTTGCGGTTCTCGCCCGGGCGCCGCCGGCGCGAATGATGGCGGAAGCCCCCGTCCCAGAAGCGGCCGCAGTCGGCGATGACGTCTTCCGGGCGCGAGGCCGGGAAGAAGTGGCCGGCGTCGCGCACGCGGCGGAACTCCGCGTGCGGCCAGACGTCGAGCAGCTTCTCGCCGGTGAGGCGCGCATGGGAGTTGTCGCCGTAGATGGCGAGGATCGGGAATCGCAGCGCGTTGAGGTCGTCGATGGTGAGGCCGTCGTCGCCCATCATCTCGCTTGCCGCCGAGGTGGTTTCCATCAGCCGCAGCCACTGCATCGCGGTGCGCCGGCCGGTGTTGCCGAGCAGCGGCATCACCAGGCTGGCGAGGTCGTCGGGCACCGGCTCGCCGCGCAGCTGCCACTGAGCCATGCGCGTCAGCAGCTGGTAGCCGAAGTAGGGGTCGCGCGTGTCGAGATCGAGGCCATGGCGGTCGAGCACCGACTGGATGGTGCGCCCGTACTCCCACTCGCGCGGTGATTCGAGGTGCCGCAGCGCGGTGATGTGGCCGTCCGCCAGCACCATGCTGCGCACGCGCTCGGGTTGCGCGCGGGCGAAGTACATCGCGACCACGCCGCCATAGCTGTGCGCCACCATGTGCGCCTGGCGGATGCCCAGGTGGTCCAGCAGGAGCTCGAGGTCGCGCGCGAGGTTGGAGGGCGAATAGCCCTCCGCCGGCATGGCCGAGCGGCCGTGCCCGCGCAGGTCGAGCAGGGTCACGCGGAACCGGCGCGAGAATTCGGGCGCGTAGCGGAAGTACCAGAACGCGAGGTTGGTCGCGAGGCCGTGGACCATGACCAGGTCCTCGCGTTCGTCGTCCTCGCCCCCGCTGACCTGGAGGTAGTTGAGCTGGACGCCATTGACGGTGACGGTGGGCACGCCTACTCCATGTATCCGAGCATCTGCAGCTGCTCCATGATCTTCTGCTTCTCCTCCTCGTCCATCGTCTCGGTCTGCTGCTTGCCCTGGCCGCTGAGGGTCGGCGCGCCGATGAGGATCGGGTGGGTGGCCTTCCACCCGTCGGTGAACATGCCGGCCGGCACGCTGCCCTCGAAATCCGAGGGCACCGCGAGGCCGAGGCTGTAGAGCAGCGTCGCGGTCACGTCGGTGATGTGGCGGCGGCCCAGCATCTTGCCTTCCTGGATGCCGGGTCCGCAGGCGATGAAGACGCCGTCCGGGTGGTGGGTGCCGATGACGTAGTTGCGCTTCTCCACCACCGGCAGCACGTTCTTCACCGAGACGAAGCCGAAGTCGCGCAGCACCAGCTGCAGGTCGGGCGCGTCGCCCTGGGCCGAGCCGGGGAAGACGTCCTCGCGCTTGTGGATCTCGGTGATGATGCGCTCGCCGGTGGCCGGGTCCTTCAGGTCCTCCAGGTCGCGGATCAGTCGCTCGCGCACCGCCTCGTACTCTTCCGGCGCGACGCCGGTCTCGCCCGGGCGGCGCGCCACGCGGATGGTGATGCCGTTGCACGAGGGCGTGCGGCAGTACGCCGTGGTGCGGCTCCAGTCCAGGTGCGCGAAGTAGCTGTTGTCGCGACGCTGGCCGGCCTCTCCCTCGGGCAGCGGCTTCCAGTGCACGTAGCCCTTCTCGGCGAGGAAGGCGTTGATGCGCACCACCTCGGTCGAGGCGGTGAAGCCGTGGTCGGAGGCGAAGAACACCTGCACGTCGGGGCCCGCGGCGGTGACGAGGCCTTCGATGAAGCCGTCGAGCTGGCGGTAGTAGCCAAGCGTCAGCTCGCGCATGCGGCGGTGGAAGTCGCTCGTTTCGCCGCCCTGCAGGTTCGGATCGACATAGGGCCAGGCCTGGTGCTGCAGCTTGTCCACGCCGTCGAACATCACCGCCATCAGGTCGGGCGCTTCCTCGCGCATCAGGTATTCGGCCACCTTGTACCACTGCTTCTCGCGCGGCAGGTGGTAGCTCACCCACTCCTCGCGGTCGTGGTCGCTGAGCTCGTTGCCGGACTGCTTCTCCTGCTCGAAGTCCCACGCCAGTTCCTTCGGATCGAAACCGGGGATGGTCTTCAGGCGCTCGTAAAGGTCCGACGGGTGCGAGTTGCGGCGCAGGTGCCGCCACGGCACGAACCCGGGCACGACGAAGCCGTCGAGGTCCGGCGGCGGCGGCGCGGTGAAGGGGAAGTTGAGGGCCGCCACGCGCTTGCCCTGGCGGCTGGCGATCGACCAGATCATCTCGACCCGGCAGTCGCGCGCGTCGTACAGGGTGAAATAGACCTCGTCGCCACGCTCCTCGGCGCGGATGAAATCGAACACGCCGTGGTGGCCCGGGCCGCGCCCGGTCATCAGCGACACCCACGCCGGCGGCGTCAGCGGGTTCGGCGTGGAGCGCAGCTTCGCGCGCGAGCCGCGGGCGAAGATGCCGGCGAGGAACGGCATCACCGGGCCGCCGTCGGCCGGCTTGATGAGGTCGTCGAGGACGGTGAAGGTGGCACCGTCCATGCCGATGAAGAGCGTGCGTACGGTCATGATGCGGTTTCCTCCTGGGTGAGACGGGCGTCCACGAACGACGCGAACTGGGCGAGCGAGATGTCGCCGACGTAGCTGCCATCCTTCATCAGCAGGTCCTGGAAGCCCAGGCGCCTGCCGTAGCACTGCTCGAGTGCGACGCACAGCTGGATGATGTCGACCGAGGCGAACTCGAGGTCCGCCGCCAGCAACGTCGCGGGCCCGATCGGCGTGGTGGTGTCGAGGCCCCAATCCTGGGTCAGGTCCTCGACGATGGCGACGACGGTGTCGATGGTCGTCGCCTTCCGCAAAGTGGTCATGCAGGGATCTCCAGGTCGAGCAGCGCCGGCGTGGCGACTGCGATGATGGTGTCGTCGTGGCGGGCGACGTGCGCCTGCACGGTGCCGCTCGCGTGTTCCACCACGAGGTGGTCGCAGGCGGCGTCGGCGGCGGCGATGTGGAAGGCCCAGGGCTCGCCCTGCAGCCCGGTGCCGAGGCACTTGGAGGCGGCTTCGCGCGCGCACCACAGCCGCAGCACGCGTTCGGCCAGGGCGTCGCCCGCGAGGCCTTCCAGCAGCGCGTGCTCGCCTTCGCCAAGGGTGTCGGCGAGCAGGGTGGGCTGCTGCACGCGCCCGAGCTGCTCGAAGTCCACCCCGACGGCACGTTCGGGCGCGGCCACCGCGGCGATGCAGGCGCTTTCGTCGTGCGACAGCGAGACCCGCGGCGGCGCCACCAGGCTGTCGCACCACGCGCCATCGACGTGCGGCGCGTTGGCCGCGTCGCGCCAGACGATGATGTCGGCCGGGTGCAACAGCTGCCCGGTCTGCTCGTAGACCCAGTGGCGCACGCCTTCCTTGATGGCTGCGCGCCCGCTCAGCCACTCGCGGCGGCGGCGCGCGCCACCCTCGAGCGCGCGCCATTCGGCGCGTTCGTCTGCGGAAAGGATCGCGTGGGCCAGCACCCGCAGGCAGATGCCGCCCGACTGCGTGGCAAGGTCTTCGCCGATCAGCGGCACCTGCCACAGCAGCACGCCCGCCACCGGCCCCCGCTCCAGCGGTCCACCCAGCATGCCGGCGCGCGGGTGGGTGCGCACCGCGTGGTAGGACGGTGGCACGCGGAAGAAGAGGTTGCCCATGCCGCGGCAGCGCAGCAGCACGCGGCCATCCCCGTCGGTGCAGTCGAACTGCCACGAGCGCGGCGCCGACAGCGAATTGTCGGCCGGGTCGGACGGCTGCTGGCGCGCCTGCATCAGGATGCCCTCGCGCGCGGCCGGGCACGTCTCGTGCAGCTCGATGCGCTCGATGGTCGAAGGAAAGGAATGGAATTCGGGTCCGACGTACTGCACCAGCCAGCACGGCACCACCTGGCCCAGCGCATCGAGCAGCACCGGATTGAGCAGCAGCCGCGGACGATGCCCCTCGGCGAAGAATCCGTCGATGGTGACGTCGGACAGGCGCACGTCGATGCCGGTGTCGTCCCACGCGACGATCTCGCGCATGCTCTGGAACACCGGGCCATGGAACATGCCGTGGCGCGCGGTGGTGTAGAGGTGCGGCACGTCGATGTCCCACGGGCGCCGCTCGGCGAGGTCGGGCACGCCGCCCAGCACGAAGTCGCCGCCGAATCGGAACTCGGCCGTCACGGCGAGGCCGCGCGGCGTCATCACCTGCGCCGCGTAGCGGCCGCCGGCGGCATCGAGGGCGTCGGCGCGGATGTCGATCGCCAGCTCGCCCTCGTCGAGCGCCACCCAGTCGAAGGCGCTGACGTTCTCGATCGCGGTGAGGTCGAAGCGGCCGGCCAGCAGCGCGCAGGCTTCGGCCATCAGTTCCAGGCTCACCATGAACGGCACGCAGGCGAGGCCGTGCAGCGACGGGTCGTCTTCGGACACCGGGCCGGAAAGGACGTGGTGGCGGATGAAGCGGTCGTTGGCGAGGCTGACCTGCGAGCGCGCGACGAGGTGCGCGGGTCCCTGCTCGAGGATCGCATCGAGCAGCGGCGTGCGGCTGTCGGTGGCGTGGCTGGACCACGCCGGTGCCACCGTCCCGTCGGCTGCCGGCATGCCTGCATCGGCGGCATCGCCATCGACGGCAGCAGCGCCCGCAGCCACTGCCGCGGGTACCAGCTGCGCGACGAACGCGCGCTGCTGGTCGAGGAAGTCGCGCATCAGGTCGAAGTAGCCGGCCATGACCTGCTCGCGCGCGCCGTCGGTGGCGCCCTCGTCGCCCGCGCCATCCACGGGCACGGCAGGGGCTTGCG
>JAEZQS010000263.1 GCA_023412995.1 Pseudomonadota bacterium | reverse complement strand
AGACGCATCTGCGCGGGATTAGGAAGCTGGTCGCGCTCTATCGCGAGCGGCGCGCATCCGGGGAGACAAGCCTGTGATGCTGTGGACCGCAATCGCCTTGCTGCTGGTCGCGCTGCTGCTGCCGGCCTCCGCCCTCCTGCTGTACCGGCTGGTTGGCGCGCCAGCCGCGCTCGATGCCGCCAACCGCCAGCCGGCGGCGGGCGCCGATGCGGCGCCGCAGATGGAACAGGCGATCGCGGCGCTGGCGAAGCGGCTGGAACAGCACCCGGACGACGTCGAGGGCTGGGCCCTGCTTGGGCGTGCATACCAGGCGACGGGCCGCAGCGACGAGGCGTTGACCGCGTTCCGCCGCGCGCACGAGGAAGCGCCCGACAACCCGGCCGTGACGATCGAATACGCGCAGGCGCTGGCGATGTCGCGCCCGGACCGGCGCATCGAAGGCGAGTCGCGCCAGCTGCTCGAAGGCGTGCTGGCCGCCGATCCTGCGAACCAGCGCGCGCTGTGGCTGCTCGGCATCGCCGACTACCAGGTGCAGCAGTACGACGCGGCCATCGCGCGCTGGAACACCCTGCTGCCACTGCTAGAACCAGGCTCGACCGTGCTGTCGAGCGTGAAGGCGCAGATTGCCGAGGCCGAGGCATTGCGTGACGGCAAGCCGCCGCCGGCTGCGGCCGCCGCCGCACCGTCCAGCGCCATCGCCGCCGGCGATGCGGAAACGCGCGGCGCCGACGCCAGCGCCAGCGCTGCGCCCCGCCTGACCGTCCGCGTGACGGTCGATCCCTCCCTGGCCGAGCGGGTCGATCCGACGGCCACGCTGTTCGTCTTCGCGCGCGCCGCCAGTGGGCCACCCATGCCCCTGGCGATCGAGCGCCTGCATGCCAGCGACCTGCCGGCCACCGTTGTGCTCGACGAGAGCAAGGGCATGCTGCCATCGATGAAACTGTCGACCTTTGCGCAGGTGGTCGTCGGCGCGCGCGTGTCGAAGTCCGGTGATGCGATGCCGCAACCGGGCGACCTGCAGGCCCTCTCTCCCCCGCTCGACGTGCACCGCACGGAACCGGTCGAGCTGGCCATCGACGAGGTCGTCCCCTAGGCGCGACTTGGCGCGTGGTCGCCGGGCCGTTACATTGCGGCTCCGTTTGCCGACCCTTCCCGCATGCCCGACGCACGCCGCTGGTTCGACCTCCCGTCGCCGTTCGCCATGAAGCGCGGTGGCGAACTGGTCGGGGCGCGGCTCGCCTATGAAACCTGGGGGACGTTGTCGCCGGCCCGCGACAATGCGGTGCTGGTGCTCACCGGCCTGTCACCAAGCGCCCACGCGGCTTCCAACGCGATCGATCCCTCGCCCGGCTGGTGGGAAGGAATGATCGGGCCGGGCAAGCCGATCGACACCGACCGCTGGTTCGTCATCTGCCCGAACACGCTCGGTTCGTGCAAGGGCTCCACCGGGCCGGTCGACATCAATTCCGCCACCGGCGAACCCTATCGCCTGGACTTCCCCGAACTCACCCTCGAGGACACCGCGAATGCGGCGCACGCACTGGTGCGCGGGCTCGGCATCGGGCGGCTCGCCTGCCTCGTGGGCAATTCGATGGGCGGCATGGCGGCGCTCGCCTACCTGGCCCTGCACCCCGGCAGCGCGCGGCTCCACGTCAGCATTTCCACCGCGCCGCAGGCGCAACCCTTCGCCATCGCGATCCGCTCGCTGCAACGCGAGGCGATCCGGCTCGACCCACAGTGGAACAACGGCCACTACGACGACGAGCACTACCCCGAGACCGGCATGTCGATCGCCCGCAAGCTCGGCGTCATCACCTACCGCTCGGCGATGGAATGGGTCGGCCGCTTCGCCCGCATCCGGCTTGACCCGGACGAGCGCGACGAGGACCCGTTCGCAGTCGAGTTCCAGGTCGAGTCGTACCTCGCCGCGCACGCGCGCCGCTTCGTGCGCAGCTTCGACCCCAACAGCTACCTGTATCTTTCCCGTGCCAGCGACTGGTTCGACCTCGCCGAGCATGCCGGCGGCCAGCTCGGCGCCGCCCTGGCCCGCATCGACGTCGAACGCGCCCTGGTGATCGGGGTGGAGACGGACATCCTGTTCCCGCTGTCGCAGCAGGAGCAGATCGCGGAGGGCCTGCGTGCCGGCGGCGCGGCGGTCGAATTCGTCGCCCTCGACAGCCCGCAGGGACACGACGCGTTCCTGGTCGACATCGAACGCTTCGGCGCCGCGATCCGTCGCTTCCTCGCCGCTGAAAAGCCCGCCGCCGCCCCCGCGGGTGCATGATGGGCCGGGTGGCCGCCCGGGCCGGCGCTCGGGCAACGCGCTAGAATCGGGCGCGACTCCCCCGCGCACCGCCGCCATCGGGCGGCGTGCACCACCGGACAAGCCATGCTCACGCTCGAATTCCCCGGCGCCCGCCAGCTCATCGATGCCATCGATGCCGCTGTCGCGCTGCCCGACGAGGCGGCGACCACGGACGCGTTGCGGCACGCGCTGTGCCGGCTGATCCGCGATCCGGACGTGCGCCTGCCCGGCTGCGTGTTCGAGCGCGAGGACGACCACTACGCGCGGCGCGAGCTCTACCGCAGCGAGCGCCACGGCTACAGCGTGGTGGCGATGACCTGGGCACCACGCCAGGGCACGCCGCTGCACGACCATGCCGGCCAGTGGTGCGTCGAGGGCGTCTGGCAGGGGATGCTCGAGGTCACGCCGTACGAACTGGTCGAGGCGGATGGAGAACGTTTCCGCTTCGAGCCGCGCGGCACCATGGCCGCCGGGGCCGGTTCCGCCGGCAGCCTGATCCCGCCGCACGAGTACCACACCATCTGCAACCCGAGCGACGAGGCCATCGCGGTATCGCTCCACGTCTACCGCCGCCCGCTCGACCTCTGCGCGAAGTTCCACCAGGCCGCCGATGGCTGGTTCACGCGCGACGACTGCGCCCTCGCGCTGGACTGCGTGCGGGACTGAACTGGCGCGCCTGCGCAAGGAACATCCCGGAGGCGGCCGGCCGCCGCCGTTCGCACCCGCGTGCCCTCCTCCGTATAC
>JAEZQS010000202.1 GCA_023412995.1 Pseudomonadota bacterium | reverse complement strand
AAAGAGACTGACGCTGATGCGCACGGCGCTGCTGCAGGCGACGGCGCGGGTCGGGGTCGCTGACGGGACCTGGCAGGCGCTGCCCCGATCCACGGCCGACGGCGTCCATTCGGGTGCGCTCTATGCCGCCGCCGGCGCAGTGGACCGCTTCCGCACCGCGGCCGCCGAGGCGCTGGGCGAGCTGCCGCGGCTCGACCTTACCGGTGGCGGCGCCGCCGAACTCGCCCCGCTGCTGCCGGATGCGCGAAGGCACGACGACCTGGTGCTGGCCGGGCTGGCGCTGTGGTCCGACGCCGACACCGCGGCCCGGTAGAATCGCCGCTCGCCTCTCCGCCTGCTTGCCTTCCCGCCGCCGACGCCATGTTCCTGCGCGCCCTCTTCCTGCTGCTGCTTGCGCTCAACATCGGAGGCGCCTGCTGGCTTGCCTTCGCGCGGCAACCGGACGACGCACCACCGCCGGCGACGGACGCCGGCGTACCGGAGCTGCTGCTGCTTTCCGAGCGCGACGGCGTCGATCCGGTCGCCAATGCCGAGCTCGCCAGCGCGCCGCGCAGCAGCGCCGACCTCGTGCACGACCGCTGCCGCACCCTCGGGCCGTTCCCGACCCAGGCCGACACGCGCGCCGCGATGACGGCGCTGACGCCGCTCACCCGCCGCATCCGAGTGCGCGAGACCCACGCCCAGCAGACGCGCGGCTACTGGGTCTACCTGGCCGCCATGCCCAGCCGCGACGACGCCCTGGGCATCGCCCGCACGCTGTCGGGCAAGGGCGTGCGCGACTACTACGTCGTCACCGCGGGCGAGCAGCAGAACACCATCTCGCTCGGCCTCTTCCGCGATCCCGCCAACGCCGAGCGCCGCCGCGCGGAAATCGCCGCGCTCGGGTTCGAGCCGAAAGTCGCCGCGCGCACCGAGGAACTGCCCGTCTACTGGCTCGACTTCGCACTGGCCGACGGCGAACCCGCCGACCTGCCGCGCCTCGCCAAGGCGCCCCGCGATGCGAAGCTGGAGCCGATCGACTGCTTCCCTTGAGACGATCGCCGCAGGCCGCCGGCCGAGGCGCCCTTGCTAGAATGCGCCCCCGTGCCGGCATAGCTCAGTTGGTAGAGCAACCGCCTTGTAAGCGGTAGGTCGTCCGTTCGAGTCGGACTGCCGGCATCAGTCAGCTCCACAAGAGCGGCGGCATGCAAGGATCACCGTGTCGTTAGCTTGGCTGTACGCGGCGAGCGGTATGGTAGTGTCGGGGATCGGATGGATGGGACCATTCGGGTTGCAAGCGTCGTTGCGCGAA
Organism: Pseudomonadota bacterium; assembly: GCA_023412995.1. Classification (GTDB taxonomy): domain Bacteria; phylum Pseudomonadota; class Gammaproteobacteria; order Xanthomonadales; family Rhodanobacteraceae; genus Dokdonella_A. Next base: position 9,169 of record JAEZQS010000202.1, on the reverse strand, counting down.
GGCTCCTGTTCCATCTATGTCCTGTCGTCGTTCCGACGACGCTGTCGATCAGGGGCGTCAGCGCATGAGCACTCCTACCATCTTCGAGGTTTGCACTCCGCGCGAGGACGTTCGGGCGGGACGCGTCAGTGACGCTGATCTTGCCACGCATGGCACCGATGTGCTCTCGATCCGGTGGGACGAGGACGCCGGCACCTTCACCGGGCGCGATGCCGAGCGAGCGCGGGAATTGGTGCGCTACGCCGAACAGGCGCGGTTCGTCGCGATCCACCCGCACCCGTGCTCGCATGAGCTTTCCGCCAACCCGATGCGTTCGCGCGCCGACCTCGCTGCCGTTTTCGGGCGCAGCTACATCTTGCCCGCAATCCTGCTCGAGGCGCTTCCTTGCGGTGAGGGCGGCGACGGCGATCCCGGCGAGGACCCACTGGTTCGCTACTGACTGCCGAGCATCCACACGGCCCCAAGCGGCCAGATTCGGACTGTCACCGGTTTTGTTGGGGGCGATTACAGCCGCACGCGCACCCCCACCCACGCGCCGCGCGGCGGTGCGGGGCCGAGGAACCTCGGATCCGTGATGCCGGGGATCACTTCCGAGGCATCACCGAGCGTGCCGAAGGTGGCGTAGCGCCGGTCGAACACGTTGTCGATGCGCGCGAAGAAGCCGAGCCGTGGCGTCGGATCCCAACGCGCGTCGAGGTTCACCACCACGAACCCGGGCACCGGATCGAGGCGGTCCGCTTCATCGCCGCGCAGGGTCTGCCCGGACTGCGCCAGCACATCGCCGCCGATGCGGATCGTGGACGTCATGGAGAGGTCCGCACCGAGCTTCAGGCTGTGCCGCGGCAGGCCGGGGATGCGGTCGCCGCGCGCGACGTGCACGAGGCCGTCGGCGTTGGCAGCGGGATGGTGCGCGCTGTTCTCGTCGAAGGCGGTGAGGTAGGTCGCCTGCAGCAGTGCGTAGTTCGCGAACCACGACAACTGCCCGTTCCGCGACTGGCCGGACAGGGTGGCTTCGATGCCCTCGCGGCGCGTGTCGCCGACATTGGCGAAGAAGCCTTCGTTGGACTGCGTGCCGCCCGTCGCCTGGAACAGGATGTCGTTGGTGTTGGTGGTGCGGAAGAGGCCGACGCGCCAGGCGAGGTGGTCGGCGCCGGCGTCGCCGAGCACGCCGCGCAGGCCGCCTTCCCAGCTGCGCGCGACCACTTGGTCGAGCGGCGGGTCGGACAGGAACTGGTTCGGCAGCTTGCAGGGCGCTTCCTCGTCGGCGCAGGTCAGTTCGACCGGCGTGGGAGTGCGCGTCGCTTCGCTGTAGCCGCCGTAGGCATTGACGGCGGGCGTCCATTGCCAGGTGAGTCCTGCGGCGGGATTGACGCGGAAGAACCCATGCCGGCCGTCGAGGTTCGGGTTGGCGCCGGTCGGGTCGTGGATGGCGATGCGGCTGCGGTTGGCGCGGGCGGAGACCGTCAGCGCGAGGCGCTCGGTCAGCGACAGGGTGTCGGTCGCGTACAGGCCGATGGCGCGCGAATGGCTTTGCACGCGAAGGGCGTCGGCGGCCACGAAACGCCCCGATCCGGACGAGGTATGGCGGTCCGCCTGCAACGTCGCTGCCTCGACCACGGAGCCGTAGTCGAGCCAGCCATCCATGAGATCCAGGCCCAGCACGAACTGGTTGTCGCGGCCGCCGAGCGGCGCGTCCACATCGAGCTGCAGGGTGCCGCCGTGGCTGCCCTGCCGGCGCTGGCCGATGTTGTTGATGGCATCGAAGACCGCGGGCAGCGGCACGCCCACCTGGTCGAGCACCGGCTCGCCGTCCTCGTCGCAGAGGATCGCCTCGTCCCCGTCGCAGTCGTCGAACTCGCTCGCATCGCCGTTGTAGGAGCGCGTGCCGACGCGGCGGTGGAACACGTTGAAGGCGAGGCGCGCCGAGCCTCCCAGCGCCCAGTCTCCTTCGAGGCTGGCGACGTCGAGCGTGTTGGCGGTTTCGTCCGGCGCGGTGAATACCGCCCGCCAGCGCTCGTCGAGCAAGGCGGCGGGCGCCGGGCCGTTGCCGGTCAGGTCCGTTTCCGCATGCCCCAGGTGCAGGTCGAGGCTGGCCGCATCGCCGCGCCAGGACAGCGTGCCGTAGCCCGTGGTCGCCTCGGAGGGCGAGGCGTCGCGCCAGCCGTCCTCGCGGAAGCGGTCGGCCATCAGGTACCAGCCCCAGCGGCCGCTGTTGCCGGCCACCTGCGCCGTGCCGCGCGCCCGCCCGAATGCGCCACCCTCCAGCGACAGCGACGCGCCCGGGTCGCTGAATCCCGTGCGGGTCTGGATCGACACCGCGCCGCCGAGTGCGTTGAGCCCGAACACGGGGTTGGCGCCGGCGACCAGGCTGAGTCGCTCGATCGCCGCGGTGGGGACGAGGTCCCAGTTGACGGTGTCGCCGAACACTTCGTTGACGCGCACGCCATCGAGGTACACGGCAAGACCCTGGGCGCCGCCCAGCAGCGGTGTCGCGGTGAAGCCGCGGAAGGAGAGGTCGGGTTGCAGCGGATTGTTCTGCGCCGCATTGGTGCTGACGCCGGCAAGGCGCCCGGCCATGAAGTCGGCCAGGCCGAGCGGCTGTGCCGCTTCGAGCGCGCGGTCGTCGCTGGACTGCACCGCATACGGAAGCAGGCGCGCATCCAGCGTGGTGCCGGCCACCGGGCTGACGCCGACCACGTTGACGAGGTCCAGCGTGGTCACGTCCTCGGATGCCGCGGGCGGCGCCGCCGCGTCGGTCGGCGCGTCCGCTGCCACGGCGGGGCCGTGGATCGCCAGCAGCAGCGCTGCCGCGAGGACCGGCGCGGGCTGGGGCATCCTCAGTAGCGGATGACCGAGCGGATCACCTTGCCTTCGTGCATCAGGTCGAAGGCGTGGTTGATCTCCTCCAGCGGCAGCACCTCGGTGACGAACTCGTCGATCTTGAGTTCGCCGTCCATGTAGCGATCGACGTAGCCCGGCAGCTGCGAGCGGCCCTTGACGCCGCCGAAGGCCGAACCGCGCCAGACGCGCCCGGTCACCAGCTGGAACGGACGCGTCGAGATTTCCTGTCCCGCGCCGGCGACGCCGATGATGGTCGATTCGCCCCAGCCCTTGTGGCAGCACTCCAGCGCCGCGCGCATGACGTGGACGTTGCCGATGCACTCGAAGGAGTAGTCCACGCCGCCATCGGTGAGGTCCACCACCACCTGCTGGATCGGCGTGCCCGGATGGTCGTCCGGATTGATGCAGTCGGTTGCGCCGAGCGCGCGCGCCATCTCGAACTTGGACGGGTTGCGGTCGATGGCGAGGATGCGCGACGCCTTCGCCATCACCGCGCCCTGCACCACCGACAGGCCGATGCCGCCGAGGCCGAACACCGCGACGGTGGCGCCCGGCGTCACCTTGGCGGTGTTGAGCACCGCGCCGATGCCGGTGGTGATGCCGCAGCCGAGCAGGCACACCTTGTCGAGCGGCGCGGCGGGATTGATCTTCGCCACCGCGATTTCCGGCAGCACGGTGTATTCGGAAAACGTGCTGGTGCCCATGTAGTGCAGGATCGGCTGGCCGTTTTTCGAGAAGCGCGAGGTGCCGTCCGGCATCAGGCCCTTGCCCTGGGTGGCGCGGATCGCCTGGCAGAGGTTGGTCTTGCCCGAGGTGCAGAAGCGGCACACGCCGCACTCGGGCGTATAGAGCGGGATCACGTGGTCGCCCGGCAGCACGCTGGTGACGCCTTCGCCGACCTCCTGCACGATGCCGGCGCCTTCGTGGCCAAGGATCACGGGGAAGAGGCCCTCGGGATCCTCGCCCGACAGCGTGAAGGCATCGGTGTGGCAGACGCCGGTCGCGGCGAGCCGTACCAGCACTTCGCCGGCGCGCGGCCCCTCGAGATCCACGTCCTCGATCGACAGCGGCTGGCCGGCTTCCCAGGCAACGGCGGCGCGGGTTTTCATCGGTGCATCTCCAGGCTCGAACAGGAAAACCCGCCGGCGCGCCGGCGGGCGGTTGCGAATCAGGGTGCGGGCGCGACGACGACGCCCCAGGGCAACTCGCCCACGGCAATCTCGCCGCGGACGGCGAGCGTCTTGGTGTCGATGACGCTGACGCTGTTGGAGCGCCCGTTGGCAACATACAGCGTGCCGCCGTCGGGCGTCAGCGCCATGTTCCACGGCCGCTTGCCGACGGGGATCTCCTTCACCACCTCGCGGCGGGCGACATCCACCACCGAGACGCTGCCCGCGCCGCCATTGGCTACGTAGACGCGCGTGCGGTCGGGGCTGGCGATCACGCCGGCGGCGCGGAGCGCCGTCGGGACGCTCGCCACGCGCGTGCGCGCCGCGATGTCGACGAGGTCCACCGCGTTGGCGCCTTCCTGCGCCACCCACGCATGCGTCGCATCGATGAACGCGGCACCGCGCGGATGGCCGCTGGTCGCGATGGTGGCGACCGATGCGCGCTTGCCGACGTCGATCAGGTCGAGGTTGTCGGAACCTTCGTTGCTGGTCAGCAGCCACTTGCCGTCGGGCGTGAACTCGCAGTGCTCGGGATTGCGGCCCTGCACCGGGATGCGCGCCTCGATCGCCAGCGTCGCCGCGGCGAGCAGCAGCGCCTGGTGCTGCGCCTCGGCGCACACCGCGAGCGTCTTTCCGTCCGGGGCGAGGCGCAAGCCTTCGGCGCCGGGCCCGATGTCGGCCGTGTCCACCACGGCGTCACGCGCGGGGTCGATCGCCACCAGCAGGCTGCGCGCGGCATCCACCACGTAAAGGGCGCTGCCGTCGGCCGCGACCTCGATCGCCTGCAGGCGCTTGCCGAGCGTGCCCTGCGCCGTCAGCGTGCGCACCACCTGGTCGGTCGCCGTGTCGATCACCGAGATCGAACCGCTTTTCTGGTTGGGTACGTAGGCGAGCGGGGCGGCAGCCGCCTGCGCGCAGGCGAACACGAGCGCGATGGCGGCGGCGTGCAGCGAGTGGATGGGCCAGCGGGTGCGGGGCAGGGTCATGCGGGCTCCTACGGGGCGGCCGGGGTTGGGCAGGATGGCACGCGCTGCGTGCGCGGGTGCTGAATGCCACGCGGGCGCCCGCGCAAACCCCATGGCGTTACGGCGGTGCCTGGAAACCGTCGATTTCCACCAGCAGTTCGCGCCGGCAGATGTCGCCGCCGAGCAGCAGCAGGCCGCCCAGGTCCGGCGCGCGCGCTGCCACCGCGGCGGCGACGAAGCCGGCGTCGGCGGGGTCGCGCAGATAGGCCTTGAGGCGCGTGCGCCGCCCGATGCGTGGATCGCCGACCGCCGACTCCTGCAGCAGGCTGCCCAGATTGGCCCAGGTCTCTTCCACCTGCGCCGCGAGATCGTCGTGGTGGCGCGAGGCGTGGCCGACCACCGCCGCGGTGCCGGAGATCAGCAGCTGCCCGTCGGCGTCGCGCATGCCGCGGGCGAACGTCGGTGCGGTCGGCCCGTACTGGCGCGGATACCGCCAGGCGCTCACCTGCCGGGGGTTTTCCACCGGCGTGCCGGGGCGGCGGCCCGCGAGGCCATACACCTGCAGCACGCGCACGCCGTCCTGGCGTCCGATCGCGGTGGCGGCGGGGTACGGGGCATCTCCGCCGTCGCGCATGCCGATCGCACGGCCGGCGCAGAAGCGCCGGTAGCGCTCGTCGTCCCCATCGCCTTCGTTGATCGCGTCGAGGTAGTTCCACAGCCGCAGGCAATGCGGCATGGGACTGGCCGCGATGAAGCGGCGCAGGCTGCGGTAGGCCTGTTCGGCCGCGGCCTCGATGCCGCCGTGCAGCGCCTCGTCCAGTTCGAGGGCGACGAAGAGGTGCTCGCCGTCGCTGCTCCAGCGCAGGTCGCCTTCGCGCCCGCTCCGCACCGGCGCGCCGGCGCGCCAGACCTCCACCACCGGCGCCTGCGAGGCGGTTTCCGACAGCAGCGGCAGCCCCAGCCGCAGCACGCGCGGGTCGTCGGCTTGCGGCGCATGGCTGCCGAAACCGATCACCGCCAGCGTGTTCCCGGCAAGCAGCTCCGCGAGCGGGGCCTGGGCGTAGTCGATCGCCAGCGGCGGCGCCACGGGCCCGGGTTCACTCATCGGGATGGACATGCGGGTGCGGTGGGCGGCCTGGCGGGAACGATGTGGAAGGGCAGGGCGTGGCGAGGGCTCGCGACGGGGCGCGGATGATACACTGCGGCCGATCCGCCCGCCCGATCGAGCCTATGTCCGCCGAACCCCGCGCCCTGCAAACGCCCGCCGAAAGCGAACTCGCCCAGCTCATCGTGAGCAGCCTCAACATCGATTGGGTGCAGCCCGCGCAGATCGATCCCGAAGCCGCCCTGTTCGGCGGCGACCTGGGACTGGACTCGATCGACGCGCTGGAACTCGCGCTGGCGGTGTCGCGCCACTACGGCTTCCAGCTGCGCTCGGACAATCCGGACAACCAGCGCATCTTCGGCAGCCTGCGTGCGCTGTCGGAGCACATCGAGCAGAACCGCGCGGCGGCCTGAAGCCCTGCCCGCCCGCTCCAGCCCCGTCCCGCGCGGGACCGGGCGAGGCGCGGCATCCGCGGGCGTTGCTGCCGCCACCGCGCGGGGTAAAGTCGCTGCCCCGCCTGCCGTCGTCCCGGATCGCATGCAACCCAGCACCCACCTGCCGCCGCGGCGCGAACCGGGCGCCCGCCCCCGCGCATCGGCCTGGCGACGCGGCGTGCTGGGCGGCGGAATCGCCTTGTACGTCGCCTTGCTGCTGGCCGGCCACGCCCTTGGCCAGGACTGGCTGGACGAACTGGCCGTCCTGGTGCTGGCGAGCCTGTTCCTGCTGGCGGCGCTCGCGCGCGGCAGCGCCGCGGCATGGATGGCCTGGTTCGCACTGGCAGCCGTGCTGGCCTGGCTGGGCCTCGCCGGACTCGGGCGGCTGGCCGTCGATGCGGTCCCGGTCGGCGTCACGGCCGCCATCGCCACGTTGTTCGCGCGCACGCTGCGACCGGGAGTCGAACCGCTGATTGCCTGCGCGATCCGCGTCATCGACGGCCCGGAACGGCTGCAGCAGCGCGGGCTGCGCGCCTATGCGCGTGGCCTCACCCTGGCCTGGGCACTGCTGCTGGGTACGCACGCGCTGCTGCTTGCGGCGCTGCTCTGGCTGGTGCCGGGGGGCCTTGCCGACGCGTTCGGCTGGCCCGGCGCGGGCCGCCTTTCGAACCCCGGCTGGCGCCACTGGCTGCACTTCGGCAGCCTTGCGCTGGTGCCGGCCTTCCTGCTCGTCGAGTACGCCTACCGCCGCTGGCGCCTGCGCCACGTGGAGCACCTGCCGCTGCCGCTGTTCCTGGCCCGCCTGGTGCAGCGCTGGCCGGCGCTGGTGCACGGCCTGGCGGGCGAGCGCGAGAGGGGCGCGCCGTGAGCGGGACCGGACTTGACCTGCCGTTTTGCATCGGCGCGGACGCGCCGTTCCTGCCCGGCCATTTCCCCGGCCAGCCCGTGGTTCCGGGCGTGGTGCTGCTCGACCGCGTCGCTGCCGCCGTGGGCGCCCGCCACGCGGGGTACCTGCGCCAGCTTGCTGCGGTAAAATTCCTGGCTCCGCTGCTGCCGGGGCAGGAAGCCCGCCTGGTGGCTTCCCTGGAGGGGACGCGGCTGCGCTTTCGCGTCGAGCGCGGGGGAACCATCATCGCGAGGGGCGAAGGGGAATGGGAGTGGACGTGAATCCGCACTGGACGTCGCGCCCCGAAGGCGGCGGGCGCTTCGCCATCTGGCTGATCCGCACCATCGGCCTGCACTGCGGGCGACCGGTCGCGCGCGCCATCCTGTACCCGATCACCCTGTACTTCTTCATCCGGCGCCCGTTCGAGCGGCGCGTGTCCTACGCCTTCCTGCGCCGGGCGACCGGCCGCCGCGCGTCCGCGTGGCAGGTGCTGCGCCACATCCACCGCTTCGCGGCGACCATCCTCGACCGCGTGTTCCTGCTGAGCGACCACTTCCAGCGCTTCGACGTGCGCATGCACGGGCTGGACGAACTTGCCGCGCGCATCCGCCCCGACCGCGGCGTGCTGCTGCTGGGGTCCCATTGCGGCAGCTTCGAGGTGCTGCGCGCCGCCGCCGTGGAGCGCCCCGACATCAAGGTGCGGGTGGTGCTGGACACCGGCCACACGCCGGCGCTGACCGAACTGCTGCACGCGATCAACCCGGCCATCGGCGCCGCGGTGATCGACGCGCGCCGGCCTGGCACCGACATCGTGCTCGCGCTGGGCGAGGCGATCGGCGAAGGGGCGCTGGCGGCGCTGCTGGCCGACCGCGCGCGTCCGCACGAGGCGACCATGATCGTCGATTTCCTCGGCGCGCCGGCGGCGTTCCCGGTCGCGCCGTTCCTGATCGGCTCGATCCTGAAGGCACCGGTGGTGCTGTGCTTCGGCATGTACCGCGGCGGCAACCGCTACGATGTCTACTTCGAGCCGTTCGCCGACGAGCTGGTGCTGCCGCGGCGCTCGCGCGATGCCGGCCTGCGGGCCGAAGTGCAGCGGTACGCTGCGCGCCTGGAGCACCACGTCCGTGACGATCCCTACAACTGGTTCAACTGGCATGATTTCTGGAACCTCGATGGCTACGGCGATGGCCGCGCTGCTGCTGGGCAGCCTGTTGGCGGCGTCGCCGCTTCGCGCGGCGCCACCTGAGGACGGCCTCGACGCGGCCGCGCTGGTCGCGAGCCTTGCGCGCGAGGCACCGGCCCGCACGCCCTACACCGAAGTGCGCTTCTCCAGCGTGCTGGAGCGGCCGCTGGTGCTGCATGGCGAACTGGCCTACCTCGGGCCGGGCCACCTCGGCAAGCGCGTGGACCGGCCCTACCGCGAGGAAACCACCGTTGCCGACGGCGAGGCCGTGGTCCGCCGCGGCACGCGCGAGCCACGCCGCTTCGCACTCGGCCAGGCACCGGAACTGGAAGGCTTCCTGCGCGGCTTCTCGGCCCTGCTCGGCGGCGACGCCGCCGCGCTCGCGCGCGACTTCACGCTCACCGCGCACGGCAGCCGCGATGCCTGGCGCCTGGTGCTGGCGCCGCGCGACCGCCGCCTTGCCCGCCGCGTGCGCCGCATCGAGGTCGACGGCAGCGGCAACACGCCGCGCTGCTTTCGCACCGAGTCGGCCGACGGCGACGTCGGCGTGCTGATGGTGGACGGACTGGCCGGAGCGGACCTGCCC
>JAEZQS010000186.1 GCA_023412995.1 Pseudomonadota bacterium | reverse complement strand
GGCCGAGGCCGCGTCCTCCACCCGCGGCGGCGGCCCCGAACCTGCGTCGGGCTCGGTCACCGGCTCACCGCCGCTGCTGCAGGGTGAGCCCGACCAGGCGCGACACGACCAGGGTGAGGTACATGACGCCGACGAACATCTCCAGGCTCGCCACCGCGCGCGCCGGCAGGCCGACCGGGATGACGTCGCCGATGCCGGTGCTGGAGAGGAGGGCGAAGCTGAGGAACATCAGTTCGGTCCAGCCCCGCGCCGCGCCCGGATCGACGATGCCGAGGAAGGCGTCCGGCTGCAGCGCCTGCAGCAGCACGAACACGTAGGTGAAGCCCCACGCGAGCAGGGTGAAGGTGGCGCCTGCCGCGAACAGCTCGTCGGTGGTCGCGCGCCGGTCCTCCAGCATGTAGACCAGCAGGCTGCCGGTGGCATGGAAGTAGAACAGCGCCTCGATCCCGGCCGCCCATGGCAGCAGCGCCGGACTGGCCGACAGCACGCGCGCGATGTTGAGCACGGTCGCGACGATCGCCAGTGCGGCGCTCACCAGCACGTGGCCGGTGGTGCGCTGGACCATCGCGATGGCCAGGCACAGCACGATCACGCTGAAGGTGCCGAACAGCATGCTGCCCCACGGCTTGCCCTCGATGAAGGGATACAGCAGCAGGCCGACCAGCTGCGCCATCAGCAGGATCGCGGAAGGATGCCGGTTGACCTGCAGCCGCCAGCGCGGCGTGGGTTCCTTGCGCGCCGGTGTCGCCGGCGTGTCGCGCGCGGTCATCGGCCGGCGGGGCCTGACGGCCGGATGTAGCCCGCCATGCCGTTCAATGCGGCCGCCGCTCGCGCGGCAGGTGGCTGACGAGGAACTCCATCTGGTCGGCGAGGATGTTGCGGTTGGAGAGGATCAGGTGCTCGACCCAGCTCGGCCGGTACGGCACCGCCAGCAGCGGCATGCCCGCCTGCTGCGGCGTGCGGCTGCCCTTCTTCACGTTGCAGGACCAGCACGCGGTGACGACGTTAACCCAGGTGTCGCGACCGCCGCGCGAGATCGGCACCACGTGGTCGCGGGTCAGTTCGCCGCGCGCGTAGTGGTGGCCGCAGTAGAGGCACAGCATGCGGTCGCGCGCGAACAGCGAGGCATTGGTCAGCGCCGGCGCCGGATCGATCGCGGCAGGGCGTGCATGGCCGGTGCTGGCGACGATGGGATGCAGGTCCAGCACGCTTTGCCGGCCGCTGTCGCGGTTCATGCCGCCATGGATGGTCAGGCACACGTCGCCGAGCGTCCATGCCACCGCGCCCCGCACGTAGAGGCAGGCCGCGTCCTGCCAGCTCATCCAGTCCAGGATGCGCCCGCTGGAATCGAGCGACAGGACGCGCGTCGCGTGGATGTCGCCCGACGCCTTGACCTCCGCAAGCATGGAACCCCCTCGCCAACCGGAAAGGACCGCTGCCGCCGCGCGCCAGCGCCGCCGCAGCATAGAACAACGGGCGCGGCGGGAAAATGCCGGCGCAGCGGCAAGGGCATGCTAGGGGAATCCGGGGCGCGCAAGCGCGCTTCAGGAGAACTGTGCGTCCGGCATGTCCATCAGGTTCGCCGCGCCGCTCAGGATGGCGGCGCGGTGGGCGATCGTGCGGGGCAGGATGCGCTCGAAATAGAAACGGGCCGTGCGGCGCCTGGCCTGCCGGAACGACTCGGGCCGGCTGGAGGCATCGGCCGCGGCGACGCTGCGCGCCCACAGGTAGGCGAGCGCGACGTAGCCGGAATAGAAGAGATAGTCCCACGCGGCGGCGCCGATCTCCTCCGGGTTTTCCCTCGCGCGCTGGCCGATGCCGCGGGTCAGCTCGCCCCACTCCTTCGCGGCCGCGGCAAGCGGTCCGATGAAGGCGGCCATGTCCGCGTCGCCGGATCGGGCGCTGCAGAACGCCTCGATCTCGGCGAGGTAGTGGCGCAGGCCGATGCCCTCCAGCTGCAGGATCTTGCGTCCGAGCAGGTCGTTGGCCTGGATCTGCGTGGTGCCCTCGTAGAGCGTGGTGATGCGTGCATCGCGGGCAAGCTGTTCCATGCCGTTCTCGACGATGTAGCCATGGCCCCCGAACACCTGCACGGCATCGTAGGTGCACTCGATCGACAGTTCCGTCAGCAGGCCCTTGACGATCGGCGTCAGGAAGGAGACCAGCGATGCCGCGCGCTCGCGTTCCGCCGCGTCCGGCGAGTGGCGCGCGATGTCTTCGAACAGATAGGCCTGCAGCGCGAGCAGGCGGCCGCCTTCGGCGAAGGCCTTCTGGGTCAGCAGCATGCGCCGGATGTCCGGGTGCACGATCAATGGATCGGCCGGCTTGTCCGGATACTTCGCGCCGGAGAGGGCGCGCATCTGCAGGCGCTCGCGGGCATAGGCGAGCGCGCCCTGGTACGCGCGTTCGATGAGTCCGAGGCCCTGCAGGCCGACCGCCAGCCGCGCGGTGTTCATCATGGTGAACATCGCGGCCAGTCCCTTGTTCGGCTGGCCCACCAGCCAACCCTCGGCGCCGTCGAAGTTCATCACGCAGGTGACCGAGGCGCGGATGCCCATCTTGTGCTCGATCGAGCCGCAGGCGACGCCGTTGCGCTCGCCCACGCTGCCGTCGCGGGCGACCTTGAACTTGGGCACCAGGAACAGCGAGATGCCGCGCACGCCGGGCGGTGCGTCGGGCAGGCGTGCCAGCACCAGGTGCAGGATGTTGTCTACGAAGTCGTGCTCGCCGGCGGTGATGAAGATCTTGGTGCCGCTGAGCCGGTAGCTGCCGTCGCCGGCCGGTTCCGCGCGCGTCTTCAGCAAGCCGAGGTCGGTGCCGCAATGCGGCTCGGTCAGGCACATGGTGCCGGTCCAGCGGCCCGACACGAGCGGCTTCAGGAACAGCTCGCGCTGCCAGTCCTCGCCGTGGTGTTCGAGTGCGGAGGAGGCGCCATGCGATAGCATGGGGTAGTTGCTCCACGAGAGGTTCGCCGCGTCCACCATTTCCTTGAGCGCGGCGCCGAGCGTTTCCGGAAGGCCCTGGCCGCCGAATTCCTCGCGCGCGGTGAGGCCGATCCAGCCACCCTCGACGTATTGCCGGAACGCCTCGCGGAAGCCCGCCGGCGTGCGCACCGACTGTGTCGCCGGGTCGAAGTGGCAGCCTTCGGCATCGCCGCTCGCGTCGAGCGGGGCCAGTACCTGGCTGGCGAAACGCGCGCCTTCCTCCAGCACGGCATCGATCAGGTCGCGCGTGGCGGCCTCGCAGCCGGGCAGGCGCCGGTAGGCCGATTCGACGTCCAGCACGTCGTAGAGGGCGAAGCGCAGGTCATCCAGCGGGGCGGCGTAGCGGGTCATGGCGGATCCTCGGGAGGGGCGCGGCCGTCACCGCCAGGTGGCGTCGACGCCCGGTACCGGCGACAGGCGGCTGCTGCGGTCGAACTCGAAGCGTTCGCGCGGTTCGGTGGTCTCGATCGTGCCCTTCAGCTGGTAGGCGAAATCGCGGCCGGCGGCGAGCGGCGCGGAGGGGCGCAGCGTCGCCTCGACCACGTCGCCGCTGTTGCCGAGGATGTCGAGGTCGGCGCTCGCGACGAGGGTGCCGGCTTCGCGCCCCTCCACCGACAACACCGCTTCGATGCGGCCGTAGTGCATCGGGAAGGTGCTGTAGTTCTGCACCCGCAAGGCCACGCGCCAGCTGCCATCGGGCTGCACCGACAGCTGCTGGATCGATGCCGTGGAGGGATGGACCTTGCGTGCGGGCCCGCCGCTGCCGCAGGCCGCGAGCGAAGCGGCCAGCACGAGCGCGCCGCAGGCAGTGCGCAGCTTCATTGGAGCACCCCGTGGTTTCGTCCGGACGACTCCAAGCCTAGCCTATCCGGCGCGCGGCGCAACCGCATCGCCGACTGCGGCAAACCATTGCACCGGCAACTGCGCCTGGATGCGCCCGGCGGCCAGGCAGACGACGTCGTCGGCAAGCGCCAGGACCTCGTCGCGATGGTGGGTGACCAGCAGCATGGCCACCTGCAGCTCGCGCTTGAGCAGGCGAAGGTGGTCGAGCACCTGCCCGCGCGCCTGCGCGTGCAGTCCGGTCAGCGGTTCGTCCAGCAGCAGTGCGCGTGGGCGCGCCAGCAGCGCGCGGCCGATCGCGACGCGCTGGCGCTCGCCCCCCGAGAGGGTCGCCGGCCGTCGCGGCAGCAGCGTGGCGAGGCCGAGCAGGTCCACCACCGCCTCCAGCCCGGCGCCATCGGGCGCGCCGTACAGCAGGTTGGCGCGCACGCTGAGGTGCGGGAACAGGCGGCCGTCCTGGAACACGTAGCCGATGCGCCGCTGCGAGGCGGGCAGCGAAATCCCGCTGGCGCTGTCGAACAGCAGCGCGCCGCCGATGGCGATGCGCCCGCTGCGCGGCGTCAGCAGGCCGGCAATGGCATCGAGCACGGTGGTTTTGCCGGCGCCGGAATCGCCGAACAGCGCGACCGTCCGGGCCGATGCGGTGAAGGCGAGATCCAGCGCGAGGTCCGGCCAGTCGTGGCGCAGCGCCACCTCGATCATCGCGGCTTCCGCCACGGCATGCCGCCGGCGACGAGGCTGGCCGCGGCGCGGGCGGCCAGCGCCACCGCGAGTGCGACCCAGGCCAGCCGCTGCACGCCCGGCAGTCCGCCCGGCACGTTGAGCAGTTCGTAGATGGCGATCGGCAGGGTGCGTGTCTCGCCCGGGATGTTGCCGACGAAGCTGATGGTGGCGCCGAACTCGCCGAATGCGCGTGCGAATGCCAGCACGCAGCCGGCGGCGATGCCGCGCAGCGACAGCGGCAGCACGATGGTGGTGAACCGCCGCCACGCGCCGGCGCCCAGCGTTTCGGCCGCGGCTTCGAGCCGCCGGTCGACGCCGTCGAAGGCCACGCGGGTGGAGAGCACCAGCAGCGGGAATCCCATCACGGCCGCGGCAATCACCGCGCCGGTCCAGCGGAACGCCACCACGATGCCGATTCCCTCCAGCCACGCGCCGAGCGGGCCATGGCGTCCCAGCAGGGCCAGCAGGGCGTAGCCGGTCACGACCGGCGGCAGGATCAGCGGCAGGAACAGCAGCGCATCCAGCAGCCAGCGCCCGGGGAAGCGCTTGCGCGACAGCAGCCAGGCCAGCGCGATCGCCAGCGGCAGCGCCGCCGCGACGCTGAGTGCCGCGACGCGCAGGCTGAGCAGCAGCGCCTGCCATTCGTCCGGCGCCAGCAAGGTCATGGCATGTCCATCCGTCGCATTGGTGCCGGCCCGCAGCCTTGCATCGCGCGGGTCGTGCAGCGCGGGTGGGCGTGCCATCGGGGCACGACGCGTCGCGTGTCGGCGCCGGAGATCATCGCGGCGGCGCGTCGAAACCGTGCGCGCGGAAGACCATCTGCTGCGCGGGCGCCTGCAGCCAGGCGAGCAGCGCGCGCGCGGCCGCGCCGTCGTGGCCCTGCACGATGGCGGCCGGATAGACGATGCGCGCATGGCTGGCGTCGGGAAATGTCGCGACGAGGCGGACCGTCGGTTCCGACACGGCATCCGAGCGGTACACGATGCCGAGCGGCGCCTCGCCGCGTGCAACGAACGCGAGTGCCGCGCGCACGTCGGCAGCGGGGAGCAGCCGCTCTGCCACCTCGTCCCACACTCCCAGCTGGAGCAGGGCCTCGCGTGCGTAACGCCCCGCGGGCACGCTGCCGGTCTGCGCCACCGCCAGGCGGCCGTCGCCGAGGGCGGCGGCGAGCGCCGCGTGCGGCCGCAGGGCGAGCTGGACCCGGCTCGCACGGGGCGCCACCAGCACCAGCGCATTGCCGAGCAGGTCCACGCGCGTGCCGGGCACGAGGAGCCCGCGCGCGTCCAGCCAGTCCATCCAGGCCTGGTCGGCGAAAAGGACGAGGCTCGCCGGCGCCCCCGCTTCCACCTGCCGCGCCAGCTGCGGTGTCGCCGCGTAGCTGGCCCGCACGGGCTGCGTCGCAGCCTGCGGCGACTGCGCCAGCAGGTCGTCGAGCGCGGGCTTCAGGCTGGCGGCGGCAAATACCAGCAGGTCGCCGTCGCTGGCGTGGCCAGCCAGCGGTGCGCCAGCCAGCAGCAGCACGGCCAGACCGAATGCGCGGATCCGCTTGCCCGACGTGCTGCCTGCCATGAGGGGATTCCCGTGCGCGTGCCGGTCGCCAGCCTGCCACCCGGAGCGCCCGGCGTCGATGGCACTGGCGTGCATCGCCTGCGGCCCGCCGGGTCGCTGCCGCGT